>LKMQ01000007.1 GCA_001564145.1 Nanohaloarchaea archaeon B1-Br10_U2g29 | reverse complement strand
TGAAATGAATTTTTTATAGCACTAGGTTTAATAACAAAAAACACTATTTATTCAGTATGGCGCTTAACACCGGTATTGAAGGCCTAGAAGAGATGGTTAATATCCCTGAAGATTACACTCTATTATTAGGTGGCCCGCCAGGAACAGGTAAAAGCGCATTCGCCATAGACTACCTTTACGAAGGAATAGAAAACGGCGATAAAGGCCTGTATATAACCTTAAGAGAGTCAAAGGAAGAAATCAAAGAAGGAGTTGAATTAAGAGACTGTGACCCTGAATCCGAGAATTTCAAGATTCAAGAAGCTACAAGTTTAATGAGAGGGAGCAGCGGCCAAGTCTTCGAACCTGAAAAAGTAATAGATGGTCTTAGAAGGAACTTAAATGATTTCGAACCGGATAGAATAATCGTAGACAGTATTACCAAGTTCTTAATGATTTTCGATGCCGAGCCCGTGCAACGTGAAGAAGCTTCAAGAATAGTAGGTAGAATTAAACAAAACGATGCATCAGCTATTTTTATCGGAGAAGTACCTTTCTCAAAGAATGGACAGCCCTCAAGATATGAAATAATGGAGTTCGTGGTAGATGGGATAATAAAATTGGAGCAATCCCAACAAGGCACACTTTTTGAAATCATGAAAATGAAAGGCCTAGGATACAATAGAGAAACGAAGAAAGTTGAAATATCCGACAATACTATTTCTTTAAACAGTTTCAATAAAGGCTCCAACAACAACAGCAAAGAAACCAACTACGAATAACTTTGATAACTGCCTCCAGTGCTCCCAGCTCAAATGCTGTCGGTAAACTGACGCCGAAACAGTAGTGCCTAAGACTCCTGCAATCATAAAACCTGTCATTTCTAAAGTAGTATGTGGTAAATAAGCTAAAGGCGACTGATTGGATAAAATTATTTCTAATCCTGACAAGTCACTAACAAGCCCTGCGAAAAATACTCCAACCATTGAAGCATTCAAAGCCAGTATAAACGCTCCTGCCGAACCAAGCACAGCAGAAACAGCAAGAATAGAAATAAACAATGTTAAATTATGAGTAACAACACCTGTAAATGTCGGATTCTGTGCAGTAGCCTCACCTGTTAAACCTGTAGTCTCCAATTGAGTAGTAAAAAATTCAGGCATAAAAATTGCTGAAATAAAGAAAGCAGCAACCAAACCAACAAATATTGAACCATAAACAGATGTTTCCTCTACAAAATCAGGGTTCTCCTCTTCTTCAAAATAAAATTTCATCAAAGGAAAAACCAGTGGAACCGCCGCAATTAAAGGAGCAACAATAGAAGCCTGAGAACTGAAAAAGTTACTTGCTATCCAAATACCAATAAGCCCTGAAAAAAGACTTAAACCCGCTAAGGCCTTATAATCAAGTAACTCCTCCTCTCTAAGAATTAACTCAGGCAGCATATTAAACCATGAGTAACTCTCAGGTTTAAACTTATTGATTCACTAGCTGACGAACTTTCTCTGAGGCCTCTTCACGCTTCTGCTGATGTTCTAACAGAAATTCCTCAATTCTGTCTTTTGCAATCTGTTTCAGTTCTCCTGAAAGCATTTCACCTGAAGAGTACTCTTTCCTTATTCTCTCCAGTTCTGAGTCATCTTTGATTAAGTGGAATGCCAGAAGCTCGAATACCATATCTTCCTCGATATCTGCTCCTTTCTCACGGTGCTCTTTCAAGGAATCTTGGCCTCCAGTCTTTGCTTGGTCAATCTTCTTCTTAGCATCTTCTACAGAGTCAGTTAATGCAATATAGCTCTTAGGATCAGATGAGCTCATTTTACCGCCTTGAAGCCCTCTCATAAACTTGTTGTATGTGCTGGAAGGCTTATAGAAATCAGCATCCCTGTATTTACGAGCCACTTCTCTTGTCAACCTTATATGCGGATCCTGATCAACGCCTACAGGCACAACAGTCGGCTTCGGAGCACCGAACTGAGGCCGGAGAATATCAGCATACTGAGTCAGTGCTGAAGTGATCTTGCCAGGCGCTGCACTGCCGTAAGTTGACTCCACCTCATTCTGAGTCAAATGCTTGGCAAACTGCTTGCTCTTCAAATGATAATCATTTCCTCCTTCGCTCTGAAAGTAGAAATCAACTTTATCTAGGTCAAGGCCTAATGCAACGTAGTTCTTCAGGTATTCTTCAATTACCAGTTCTCTGCTTTTTTCTAGACTCATGTCACGAGTGTTGTAGGCCTCAATATCAGCTGCAGTAATAGTAATTTCTGCCCCCATTTCCTGATACATCAAAATCTGGTCAACAACTGTTTTGTGCCCGAAATGGAATACCCCTGAAGGCATGATACCTGTCATCATTGCAAAGTCTTCACCTTCCTCTTTCGCATCCAGGAATGTGTCAAGACCTCTATGTCCGAATACAATCCCTCTTCTAACCAATTTATTATCCGGTAACCTCTCCTCTAGATCTGTGATCGGATCTATTCCAAAATTCTGCATTTTCTGTTTGTAGTCTCCTATTTCAACGTCTCCCCAAGGATCGATCTCTGGCATTTTTTAAACTCCTCTAAGTACTTATTCTCAAGGAATTTTCAAATAACCTATCACTCAACTTTACGAGCCGTATGGCCTAAAACACTTTCGTAACCCTCAGTTGACATCAAAACTGGATAGAAGCTTTCTTCCGCGATAAGTTCTTCGCCGTCTCTCTTTGCATAGATTTCTCCTTTTTCAACTTTCTGAAAGTTTTCAGCTAGAAACTCCCAATCCCCTTCAACTTTTTCCCCTTGAACGAATTTTTCAGGATCTGAGGCCTTAAAGTCTCCCTCAATTACCTTAAAGTAAGCTAGAAAGTTTTTAATAACGTCTACTGCATTTTCAACAGCTTTTTCCGTGCCTTGATGACCGGCCTCAACTACAATACCTTTAGCATAGTCTGTCAATATTCCTGAGTCCTCTTCAAACTTCACAGTATAATCAACATTTGAAGCTTCAATCATCTTCATTTCTGGATCTTCAAAACTTTTTGTATTGGCGAAAGGCCTGTCAAAGGAATGTGTTGTGTGGATATCGAGCACTTTTGAGTCTCCGATTTTTTCAAGTAGTTCTGCGCCGAGTCTTTCCTCATGTTTGCTGCTTCCTCTGTCTCCTGGAAAACTTCTGTTCAAGTCAGCTTCCAGAAATCTCTTGTTTTCCTCAAGTGCTTCTTCATTCACGATGATAAACTGAACAGGGCACTGAAACTCCAAATCTTGTTCAATTATATCTTCAATCGCTTTCTTCCCCGCAGGTTCATCGCCGTGTATCGAACCTGTTATTGTGAATTCTGGCTTTCCTTCACCGAATTTGTAGACTTTCATGTCAGAAATATTCTCCTATAGAATTTTAACTATTACAGATCTAGAGCCTCGACTGCTGGAAGCTCTCCTCCTGAAACACATCTTACAAATGCTCCTCCAGCAATAGAAACATGATCAAAATCTTCCATTGAATAACCGAACTCTTTGACCAGTGAAGATGTATGGCCTCCGCCCATGACAGTGAAGCCTTCACATTTTTTCATGGCTTCTAAGACTTTTTCTGTTCCTTCAGAGTGCTCTTCAAACGCACCCATAGGTCCTTTCATCAGTACAGAATCTGCTTCTTCAATTATATCCGCGTATCTTTCCGCCGTTTCCGCCCCTATATCCCAGGTCATCTCTTGGACTTCTTCAGGCCTTTTATCGCCGTTTTCTGTTGCTAGATCTGAAGGCAACTCAAACTTTTCTGGATGTTCTTCCATTAGTTCGAGGAGTTCTTCTTTTTTTCTGTCTAGGCCTCGGTTCTTTATCCATTCTGATTTTTCGCCCAGATCTCTGCCGTGAGCTATTAACGCGACTTCACCGGGTACTCCTCCAAGTAAAACCTTGTCGACTGACTCTATCTTCGATTTAATTATACCTATTAGGTCTGAAGGTTTCTCACCTCCCAAAACCATTACACCGGAGTTAAATTCGTCTCTAATTTTTCTGCAGTTTTCGAGTTCTTCTTTCATTACAGGCCCAGCTTTAGATTCCATAATTTGTGGGAAGCCTACAGTTGAGGCCTGAGATCTGTGAGCAACTGAAAAACCATCATTCATGTAGAGATCAAATTTACTTGCTATTCTGTTAACGTAGAGGCCTTCTGCATGCTTCTTGGCATCAAAGTTTTTCAGTTCCTCAGACATCAATCTGATATTCTCCATCAAAGCAACTTCCCCGTTCTCCATATTTTGTAAAGTATTTTCTAATTCAGAACCTAGTATAGATCTGATAAAATGGACTTTATTATCTAGTTCTTCATCTAGGAGCTCTGCATGATTTTCTAAAGATGTGAAATCTTTTCTTCCGGGTCTGCCCTGGTGCGCTATTATAACCGTCTTTGCTCCTTCTTCCGATACTTTATGGATAGTTTCTACGTACCTCTCAAATCTTACGGTTCTCTGAGGCCTACCATCTTGAAGCGGTAGGTTGAGATCAGTTCTGAGGAGCAGGTTTTTTCCCTCTACATTCATCCGTAATACAATGTAATACTTCCATGGTTTTAATGGTTTCCAACCGATTTAAAAAATCTCTTACAAAATCTACAATTTACAATGAAAGGTGGATGTTTTGGACTGCGTTCAACTGCAGTCACGGCAAATTTCAAATAAAGTAATTTCAAAACCTTCTAGAGTTTCTGTTATAAAAATTTCCAGCGACAGTTAATTTCTATGAACCTAGATAACAAAGTGTCGCAGCTAGCCAAACGCAGAGGATTCTACTTCCAAAGTGCTGAAGCTTATGGCGGAGTCGCAGGGTTCCAAACCTTTGGACCCCAAGGAGCAGAACTCAAGAGAAACATCGAAGAATCTTGGAGAGACACATTCTCTCGAGGCCTAGGGCACAAAGAAATCGAAGGACCAACAGTGATGCCCGAACCAGTATTCCAGGCTTCAGGCCATCTAGATGGATTCGACGACATGATAATTGAATGTCCAGAGTGCGGCACCAATACTCGTGCAGATCACTTAGTAGAAGATAATACCGGTGTAGAGGAGGCTGAAGGATTCTCGACAGAACAGATTGAGGGTCTGATTAAAGAACATGGACTTGTATGCCCAGAATGTAATGAGCATCTAGCAGGAGTAGAAGTAAATGATTTCAACTTGATGTTTAAGACAAGTATAGGCCCTGGAGACGGCACTAATGGCTATTTAAGGCCTGAAACAGTTCAAGGAATCTTTACAGAGTTTCCAAGACTTAAGCAGTATGCAAGGAATCAACTGCCTTTTGGAGTAACACAGATAGGAAAAGCATACAGAAACGAAATCAGTCCAAGGAAAGGTCTTGTAAGAACTAGAGAATTTACTCAGGCTGAACTAGATTTATTTATAGATCCTGAGGAAGATAGACCTGATTTGACGGATGTCAAAGATATCGAATTAAAGCTTTATTCTGTTGAAGAACAGAAAAGCGATGAAGGCGAGTACATAGTTGCGACAGTTGAGGAAGCTATCGAGGAAGAAATAATTGGCGTTAACTGGATTGCTTATTATCTTGGTATCGCTAAGGAATGGTACAAGGAAATAGGAATTGATATGGATCGTTTCCGTTTCCGACAACATCAAAAAGGTGAAAGAGCTCACTACGCATCTGATTGTTGGGATGCTGAAGCAGATATCAGTGGGGAAGATGAGGAAGAAGAATGGCTTGAAATCGCAGGTTTCAGTTACAGAGGTTGCTATGATTTGAAGAAACACGGCCAACATTCCGGAAATGAAAGAGAATTCAAGATTTTCAAAGAATATGACGAGCCAGTTGTACAGGAAGAAACAAAAGTAGATATCGATATGGGAATCTTAGGTCCTGAATACGGTGATGAGGCTGGAGAAATTGCTGAAATCATTGAGAGAGAAGTAAGACAGGCTCCTTCTGTAGCAGAAGATGGCCCAATATTTGTGCATTTAGATGGGGAAGAACATGCTGTCGATAACTCTGCTGTTGAGGTATCTGTAGAAGAAGTGAAAAAAACAGGAGAAGAGATAACTCCAGAAGTCGTAGAGCCTTCATTCGGTGTCGATAGAACAGTTTACACTGTTTTAGTTCATGGCTACAATGAAGATGTAGTTGATAACGAGAAAAGAACCGTTCTTCATCTAAGTAATGAGGTCGCACCAGTAGAAGTGGCCGTATTTCCATTAATGGATAAAGAAGGTTTAGGAGATAGAGCAAGAGAAATTGCCTCGGAACTCAGGGATTCAGGCCTGAACGTTGAGTACGACGATTCAGGTAATATAGGTAAGCGTTACCGCCGACAAGACGAAGTCGGCACACCATACTGTGTAACTGTTGACTACGAAACCTTAGAAGACGAACCTGAAACAGTTACAGTCAGAGAAAGAGACTCTACAGAACAGGAAAGGGTGAAAATAAATGAGCTAGAGGAATACCTATCCTCTAAGCTCTAATATTTCTTTTTTATATCAGGCCTAAAGTGATTCCTAAGCCGTATATTGTCCAGTCAGCGCCTACAAGCATCAATAATGCACCAAGCAACGCAGTATTTTTGAGGAAATGAATCATTTGTTCCTCTCTTCCTTCTTCTAGATTCCAGAAGTCATGCATTACAATATTTGCAGCTATAAGAAATGCTGATAGGATTCCTATACTTAAAACAGGATAAGCACCTGCAATGATTCCTAGACCTCCAAGTATTAGCACGAGGCCTGAGATGTAAACCATTATTTCTGGTTTAGGTAGGCCTTTCTGTTCGGCCCATCCTGCCATATCTCTGGTGTGCATGAAGTGGTTTAGGCCTGAGAATGCGAAGTATCCTCCTAAAAGTATTTTACCGATTAGAAATGCAGCGTGTTCAATGTTCATACTATCATGTTCTTACAGTAAAGTTTTCATATTACCTTGGTTCGGGTTTTTTTGGTTAGGTTGATAAAAACAATTAAGTCAAAGGTTTTTGTATGGGAGAATGCTCTGAATGCGGTGAAAAATCGATGAGTTTCAGTTGCCGCTACTGTGGCGAAAAATTCTGCTCAGAGCACCGCCTACCTGAAAACCATGACTGTGAAGGATTAGAAGGTGAAACTCCTGAAGAACATGAGGAATGGTTTGAAGAAAAGTTTTCAGATAAAAAGGATAAAGAAAATACGTCTTCAAATATTGGAACACCTGCCGTATACAAAACGCATAGACAAAGCCTAAGTAGAGACATTCTCAATACCTTAACTAGTAATGCAACATTAGCAGTAGTAGGCTTAACCGTATTAACTTACATGATTCAGGTAAGCTTACCAGATCAACAGTTTTTCGACATTCTTGTACTGAACCCTGAGCTTTCAGAGCTTTTACTAAGGCCTTGGAGCCTCCTAACCGTAATGCTACTGCACGCCGCACCTTTCCACCTTTTCGCAAATATGATAACATTCTACTTCTTCGCCTCACCCTTAGAAAGATTGGTAGGCGCTAAAAAAATGCTTAAAATATACTTGATAGCAGGCCTAGCAGCAAGTATAGGATACGTACTATTCTACAATCTTCTAAGCATTATCCACGGAGACCCTGCTGTAGCAGGCCTAGCAGTAGGAGCATCAGGAGGAGTAATCGCATTAGTCGGAGTAATAGCCCGATTATACCCTAATGCAGATATTCTACTGTTCTTTATAATCCCTATGAAAATAAAAACTGCAGTATACGCATTTGGAATATTTGAAGTATTCAACATGTCAATGAAATTAATTGGAATACAGCTACCGGTCATCGGAATGCTCGCATCATCAGCACACCTAACAGGCCTACTAGTGGGTTTATACTTTGGGAAAAAATTACAGGATAGATATAAGCGGAATACTGGAGTTTTTAATCCGCTCGAAGTTTAAGGAGTAGTGTGGCCTACTTTGTAGTAAGTTACATCTTTTTCTGAGTCTACTACTGCCCACATCATTTCAGCTCTTATGTTACTTGCTAAACGGACTGCACGACTCATCTCCTGAAAACTCATCTCTTTGTTCTCGCGCACAGCATGAACTATAAACTTTGTATGCTCCTTACGGCCTTTGTCATCTTTATAAGGGTTTACTCCTCGTGAATATACTCTGAAATGTGCTCCAAACTTGAAACCAGTCTTGACAATTAGGCCTCGGTCTCTCAAGTCGGCATAAGCCGCATATTTTTCTTGAAACTCATTATCTTTCTCAGAATAAAAATTATAGGCCTCATCAAAGGTAGTATCAACTTCCAAAAGACCTCTTTCCAGCATATGTACAGTTTCCGAAGGAGACAACTCTAACCTGTTATCTTTTATCTTACCGTAATATGCTTCACTGTGAAGCTCTTCCAGTTGGTCTTCTTCAGCCTTGATATAGGCTCCTGACTCTGTTAATTGAAGTTCCATATATCTTCAGTAATCTTCAAAGCTTTTCTGTTTACTCTTTTTCACGATTTTCTCAGCTGTGCTCCAGGACATCCTGGTTTCCTCAGGGAGTTCTCCCTTCTCTTCCATATAAGTTTCTAGGAACTTGATAGTAGGCTTATCATGAGGATAACCAGAAGCAAAGTCATATCCGTACTTTTGGTGGAGTTCTTGGACATGTTTTTCCCTTGCCGACTTCGCAATAATTGATGCAGCAGAAACTTCAGGATACTCATCATCAGCACCATGCTCGGCAACAAAATTCTTACTCTGAAAACTTTCAGGCAACTCTTTCTTCATCTTTCTAATAAACCGATCACCATTAGGCTCAGGAAGATCAACAGTAAAACGATCAGCATCCGAATCCTTCATAACCTCAACAAATCCCTGTAACTCTATTTCATTCAAAGTCATAACCTCTCTCATCTCATCAATCTGCGAGGCCTCAATCTCCATCAAAGTAAAACTACCTATAGCATCAAGCTTCTCCCTAATCTCCTCTCTCTTTTTGTTGGAGAGTTTCTTCGAATCCTTAACACCGATATCCTCGAGTTCAGAGACTTTACCTTCATCTAACTCGAAAGAAGCGATAAACATTGATCCGATTACAGGGCCTCTACCTGCCTCGTCAACACCGAGAATCCTCATAATAAAAATTATTTCGGGTCGGGAAATTAATAACCCCATACCTATGGAATAACAGGATGTAAGAATTAGCTTTCAGGAATAGAGAGCATTTAGATAAATCCAAAAAGGCCTTAAGTTAGCGGGACGTGGATTTGAACCACGGACCTCCGGGTTATGAGCCCGACGGGCACTCCTGGCTGCCCTATCCCGCTTTAACATGATTTAAATTGTTTTCAGACCTGTGAATTATTTATCTAATCTTTGTTGTTATTTAAGGCCTGTAAGTTAGTTTTCTGCTGTGAATCTTTTTAAACCATGTTTATTTTGGGGTTACTGGGTACTGGGCGAATCGATAGCACTTGTTCTCTGAGTTGAGTTCAATCAAGTACGCCCCTTTTGATTCGCAGGCATTTCCATTTTCGGTATAGGTAAGGCTCCAGATAATGGTGAATCTATCGTCCTCCGAGTTGAAAACTTCAAAGTTTAGATTGACATCTTCCTGTTTTTGGATAGTTTCCCATTCATCTCTTAGCTGTTTCTTATCTTCAAATTTGAGGAACGGTGTTTCATAGTACTCAACTTTGTCTGTGAATAGAGCCATCACTCTATCTATATCTTTTTCTATCCATGCATGCTTGAACTTTGAAAGCCATTTTTCAATATCTCTTGACATAACTTTAATCACCTAATGAAAACTTTTGAATTCTAGAAAACAAAAAATGAAAATATGATTGGTTTAACTCAGGCCTTATTTGCTTTCTCCATTTCCAAAGCTCTTGATTTAGATGAAAGATTCACGGTTATCGGTGCTTTGATTCCAGGCCTGTCTTTGTTGTTAATTTATTCAGGTCCTTTGCAGTATGAAGGCGTTCTTCTTTCTATGACTTCGGCCTTGTTTTTCTCTGCAATAGTCTACTTTTTAACCGATAAAGAAAAGTCAAAGTCAACTTTTACTGGGTATAGTTGCTCATTGTTATTGGAATCGTTGACATTCTCTCATATTCCATTATTTTATCCTTTTCAGAGTTTTCAAGGCCTTGGATTGTTTTCCAGTTTTGACCCTGTTTTCAACTTTGCCGTTATTTCTATGTCGATAGTTTTAATGTATCTTAGTAAAGGCGATGATGGTTTGGTCGGTAGTTTGAAAACTTAATTAAGTGTAATGAAGTATAGTTGTTATATTAGGGGAGAAATAAATGAGGTACAGTGGAGATCATTAAATGGAGAAAGTCGGTAACGTACTAATCAACTTGATGCAGGATCTCTCGCAGTACTCAACAGATGGAAATGCGCATATTAAAATCAATAGTTCAATGTGCGACCCCCATCAATTCCAGACATTGTTCAATTACTTTACTAAGGGAACAATTCTTGAAAGGATAGATCTCAAAGTCGACGAACTAAATACATATGTGGATTGCTCATGCGGATACAATCAAGACTTTGATCAAGACGATCATGCAGGATATACTAGATGCCCGCGCTGCGGAAAGTTTGCAGAAGTAAAAGATAGGCCTTACGAACTTGTAACTCCTAACCCAAGTAACGCCAATCTAAGAACAAATATTCGTTTCTCTTAACAGTATTTTAGAGATTCAAAAAACCTTCTACATAATTTTTGTTTATCTGCCGGGGTAGCCAAGTGGCCAAAGGCGATGGACTCAAGATCCATTCCCGCAGGGGTTCGCAAGTTCAAATCTTGTCCCCGGCAAAGAAATCTTTCTAAAGAATGGCAGATATTAGGGATTTTTTCAGGGAAAAAGTATCTTAAAACAAGTTAAGTTCTAGTGATTTCAGTCTTGATCTAGAATTAATCTAATTGATTGAGTTCTTCTTGTAAAGTCTCAAGCTCAGAATGGAGTTCTTGGACTGAGCCATCAATCTCTGGTGTTTCAACACGGCCTTCTACAGGTTCGCTTTTTTCTACACCTGGCATCTCTTGCTCTACATTTTGAAGCGAGTCTTGAAGATGCGCTAAGTTTTCATACACTTTTTGGATAGCGTCTTCCCTCACAGTTCTAACATTTCTAAGGACTTCTAAGGCCTCATTTACATTTGCTACAGTTCCTTGCACATTTCTTAATTCGTCTTTCAGACCCTCTTTTTCATCAAGCTTTACATAGAGCTGATCTTCCTGTGACATATCTAGAATTTGTATTAGCGGATATAAAAAACCGTAGTGAAAAAGTAATGGTTCAGAGGTGTTCTTGCGTCTTCATCCCTCTTTTATTCGAGGTCAGTCGATGTCTTGTCTCATCATCACCGAGTAAAAATGTATATCGGGCTTTAATCTTCTTGGTAACGGCCCCGATACCCTTCTTCAGTCTCCTCTAAATCGAGGAATACTATCTGATTTAACCTTGCGTTCTCTTTTATACTGACACCATCAGGATTTTCAACATGCAGCATGAAACTACCAGTACCAGTATAGCCGGAGTCCCAAACGGCATTATTTATTGTACAGCCCATCCTCAACAATGAACTACGGGGAAAAGCTAGGCCTGTCAAATTATTAGGGATATCAACTTTCTCATTCATTACAACTTTGTAAACTCCTTGATCTAGCTCCCACCAAGCATAATCGTCTTCTTCACTCTGTTTTTCAGGCCTGATTTTACTTGATTCAGGTATCTCTCTTTCAGTGTTTGAGAAGTCTAAACGGCCTTTTCCTCCATAGCTGTGGATTTCTGCCGCTGTCAGGTCAAATCCTTGAGGAGTTAACTGAGTCTCTAAATCAACATAGTTTCGGACAAGGCCTTTGTTTTCTATTTTTTCTCTTAGTTGTTGTTTGTTGAGAACCATATCTGGTTTTTTGTGGTGACTGATAAAAAAATTCACTTCGGCTGTATAGATGTGAATCTGTAATGTCTAGAACTTACACGAATGAAATTACTGAAGACGACGATGGCGAAAAATTTACTGTAAAAGGATGGGCGCATGAAATCCGGGACTTAGGAGGAATCACTTTCATTATCCTTCGGGACCGGAAAGGAACAATGCAGCTTATCTTCAAGGAAGATGAAAATGAAGAACTGTTTGAAAAGGCTCAGAGAGTAGGCAAGGAAGATGTAATCTCTGCAACAGGAGTCATAGAAGAAAATGATTCTGCTCCAGGAGATCGGGAAATGCATCCTGAAGAGTTTGAAATTGTGGCCGAAGCAGACTCTCCTCTCCCACTTGAAATTTCAGGTAATATTGACTCAGATCTTTCCACAAGATTAGACAACAGGTTCATGGACCTCAGACAGCCAGAAAAGCATGCAATCTTCTCGTTAAGAGGAAAACTGATTGAATCAATGGAGGAATGGTTCGCAGAAAACGAATACATTAAGATCAACACACCTACAATTGCGAAAATGGGTGCAGAAGGAGGAGCAGAACTATTCCCTGTAGTCTACTATGGTGAAGAGGCCTTCCTATCACAGTCTCCGCAACTTTACAAGCAGATGCTGATGGCGACAGGATTCGACAAAGTTTACGAAACAGGTAAGGCCTTCAGAGCAGAAGAGTTCTCAACATCAAGGCACGTGTCAGAAATCTCGATGTTTGATGTTGAGCTTGCATTTATCGAAGATCAGCACGACGTAATGGATGTGCTAGAAGAGTCGCTGACTTACACACTGAAAGAACTTCAGAGTAAGGCTGCAGAAGAACTGAGTGAATTAGGCGTCGATCTAGAAGTACCTGTAGAGGACTTTCCAAGAATAAAGTTTGAAGAAGCAAGAGAAATTCTGGAGGAAGAGTATGACCATGTTCCTGAGGATGATGGCGATCTTGATACAAAAGGAGAAAAACTATTAGGCGAATACTTTGAAGAACAAGGTCATTCAGCTTTCTTCGTAATAGGATATCCAGGCGAAAAGTTCTACTACATGGAAGCAAGAGAAGGCGACGAATACCAGTCAAGAAGGTTCGACCTAATTTACAAAGGCCTTGAACTGGCTTCGGGAGGGCAGAGAGAGCACGACCTTGAAAGGTTAGAACAAGGAATGGAAGAAGACGGGGTAGATCCATCAGATGTATCATTCTACCTTGAATCCTTCAAATTTGGAATGCCACCACACGGAGGATATGGACTAGGACTAGACAGACTAGTCAGAAAAGTCGCAGGATTAAGCAACGTCAAGGAAGCGATTCTCTTCCCAAGAGATCCAAACAGGCTGACACCATAGGCCTGAAAACTTTTCTACGTATTTTCCTTTTATTGTTCTTAAAATCGGTAGTTGAATTATTCCTTGTGTTTTTTATTCTAACACTTCGGTATTTTCTATAGTATGAGCGATCAGGAAGCAGTGACTAAAGAACAAGATGTAAGTGGTGCAGAAACTCAGATAAATAAGATAACTTCTAAAGGATTCAAATCATTTCAGAGGAAGACTGCTGTACCTTTTTTTGAAGGCCTTACAGCCATTGTAGGAGAGAATGGGTCAGGTAAATCAAATGTTTTAGATGCTTTAAGCTTCGTTTTCGGACGGCGCTCCTCAAAGCTGCGTGCAGAAAAAATGACACAGTTAATATTTAACGGAGGAGAAGACGGTACTCCTGCAGACTTTGCATTAGTTACAGTTTATTTAGATAATTCTTCAGGTCTTTTTGACGAGTTCCTGGAAGATGAGGAAGAGGCTGAAGAGATCACTGTTGGCCGTAAAATCACCCAAGCCGGAAGCTCGATGTACAAGTTTCAAGGAACAAACTGTAAGAAAGGAAAAATTGATGATATTGCCCGTAAAGCCAATATTGATCCAGATGGATACCATTTTGTTAGGCAGGGAAAGGTTACGGAGATTGTTGAACAGTCAGGAACTGAAAGGCGAAAAGTTATAGATGATCTTTCAGGGATTTCAGAGTTCGATCAGAAAAAGGAAGAGGCCTTAGAAGAACTTGAAGAGGTTGAAGATCAGCTTACAGAGCAGGAAATTAAGTTGAATGAGAAAGAGGAGCATCTTAAGAAGTTGAAAGAACAGAAAGAGATGGCTATCAAGTATAGGGAGCTGGAGAGGCGGAAGAAAAAGGTTGAGGCCTCAGTTTTGGAAGTCCGTAAGAGAGCTGTTGCAAATCAATTAGCTAATGTTAATACTGAGACTTCTGAAAGTGAGGAAAGAATAGAAGAATTGGAAGAGGAGCTGGAAGATATTGATCAGGAAATTGAGGATAAGCAAGATCGTATTGAGGAGATTGAAGAAGCTCAGCAAGGAGGAAGTGACGTCCAGCACTTAGAGAACCGTATTGATAAGAAGAGAGGTCAGATCGAGAATAAAAGAGAGCGGATTAAAGACTTAGAAGAGCAGATAGAGGATCTTAAGAATATGAGTAAGCGTCAAGGTAGCAGTAACCGTTCTGTAAATGCAGTCTTGAACTTAGACTGGGATGGCGTCCATGGAAGCTTTGAAAACTTAATTTCTACAGAAGAGAAGTTTGCTGTAGCTATTCAAACGGCTGCAGGAGGGAGAATGAATAATGTAGTTGTAGAAGACAGAGATGTAGCTACTAAAGCAATTAACTACCTGAAAAGAGAGAATATTGGGCGTGCAACCATGCTTCCGCTTGATAAAATCAATGATAGATCCCGTTCAGCTAAATCTAAGATTGCTTTGAAAAAGAAAGGAGTAATTGGGTACGCAGGAGATATTGTCAATTACAATGACAAGTATGAGAAAGCTATCAACTACGTTTTTAGTGATACTATAATTGCCGAGGATCTAGACTCTGTGAAAGATATTGATGGTATAAGAGCTGTGACTCTTGATGGAGATAAAATGGAGCGCGGAGGGGCTATGAGCGGAGGGAAGAAAAAGAGAAAGAGAGGAAATAGTAAGAAACTGGCAAAAAGCCTTGACCCTGAAGAAAAAAAGAAGGAAAAGAAGGAGGTAGAGGAAGAAGTAGAAGATTTACAGAAAGATATTGCAGAGTTAAAACAGATGAAGAAACGAAAAGAAGATGAAAAAGGTGGAAGCGACCAAGAACTGCTTCAAGAGAAGAAAGAATTACGTGAAGAATTGAAAGATTTGAGGCCTAAGCGCCAAGAGTTATACAGCGAGCAGCAGAAGCTTAAGACAAAAGTAAATGAAGTGGGAAGTAAAAAAGCTAATTTTAAAGCAGAACTAGCGAATATTAAAGAGGATTTAGAGGAGTATGATTTTGATGAAGATGAGCTTATAGGCCTGGATTCCAGTCCTGAAGACTTGAAAAAGAAGAAATCGAAAGTTGTGAGGAAAATTAATTCTATGGGCCCTGTTAATATGAGGGCTATAGATGAATATAAGGAGAAGAAGGAGGAATATGAAGATTTCAAGGAGAAGGTGTCTGAAATTAGGCAGGAGAAGCTTGAAATTGAGGACATGATTGATGAGATTGAATCTGAGAAAAGAGATAGATTCATGAAAGTCTACAACCAGATAAATGAGAGCTTCTCCGAGATTTTTGAAAGACTGTTCGGAGGAGGAGAAGGAAAACTAGTGATTGAAGATGATGACATCAATAAAGGCCTGAAAATCCGTGCAGCACCCCCAAATAAGGATCCACATATTATTAAGGCCTTGTCTGGTGGAGAGCAGACGATGACAGCTATTGCATTTGTCTTCGCAATTTTAGAGTATGAAGAAAGTCCTTTCTACATTATGGATGAGATTGATGCAGCTTTAGATGATACTAATGCGAAAAAGCTGTCAGAACTGCTTAAGGATTACGCTGATGGTAATCAGTTCATCGTAATTTCACACAATGATGTAACGGTTCGGCACGCAGAACGCGCATATGGAGTCTCATTGAGAAACGGCCGCTCAAAGATTAGAAGTATAGAACTCGGAGCATAAACATATTTTAAAGCTGTAAACCCCAATAATTCATTATAGACAGGGGAGAGGAAGTACAATTGATGAGGCCTAATAGCTGAAAAATGGAAGAGCACAGAGTAGAAATGATGGTCGAACAGCCTTGGGAAGAGACTCTTGACTTCTTAACCGCTGATATGCCTCCACAGGAAATAGATATTAAGGTTCTTGCAGACCGTTACAGGAAATATATTAAGGAGATGAAAGAGTACGATCTTTCTGTACCTGCAAAAGCTATCAGAATTTGCGCTGCATTACTGAATATGAAGGCAATGACTATGTATTCGGAAGAACAGGAAGAGATGATAGATGAAGAGAATCCTATGGCCTTTGAAGATGGAGAAGTAGAACAAGAGGAAAGTCAAGACAGTGAAGACGAGGTTGAGCTTGATATGGGGCCGGAGCTTGAGATACCTGTCAAGAATAAGCCTAAAAGAAGGATGAGAATAGGTGAACTGAAAGACGCATTAGAGTCAGCATTAGAAGTGCATCAGCAGCGAGAAGAAAGACAGGAAATGAGGGCTGAAATGGATGAGGCCTTTGAGGTAGATGAAGATGATATTACAGATAAATTAAATTCATTAATGGATAAGATAACATCTTTCAGTTCAGATGATGAAGAAATACATTTCAATAACTTGTTAGAGCAGCAGGAAAGAGAAGAACAGATAGAAAAGTTCAAACATGTTTTGCATCTTGAGAATGATGAAAAAGTGAGATTAATTCAGGAAGAATTTTTAGGTGATCTACATGTCAGGGCTGAGGACCAAGAGATTCAAAACTAACAGGAGGTAAAAATAATTTTATGGAAGAAAAAAAGGCAAAACTTGAGGCCGCACTGTTTTTATCGGAAGACCCTATTGAAAGAAAAGAAATAGCTGATGTACTGAATCTTGGAAGCATAGGTTATGTTGACATGCTTATTCAGGAGTTCCAAGAGATGTTAGAAGACGATCATAGAGGCCTCGAATTGGTTGAAACCGCTCAGGGATACGAGTTAAAAGTTAAAAGCAGCCATATAGGGGATGTTGATCATTTAGCGCCTCACCAGGACTTGAACTCCGGAGAGTTAAGAACATTGTCAATTATTGCTTACAATGCTCCTGTAGGCCAGAAACATATTATTGATGTCAGAGGTAATCGTGCCTATCAGCATATTAAAGAGCTAGTCAAAAGAGGTTTTATCAGTAAAGAAAAGGACGGTAGGACTTCAGAACTGGATGTTACGGACTTTTTCTTAGACTATTTCAATATAGACTCGTTAGAGGAGTTCAAAGAACTTGATCAACAAGAGATGCATGAAACGCTTTAAAAACAGTTCAAGTTGATAAACTTTTTTGTAATGGAAGTAACCAGTTTAGATCTTTCAATTCTGGAAGAAGAATTTAGCCAGTTTGAAGATGGACATGTTCAGAAGGTCTATCAGCGTAAACAAGAGATAACTGTAGAGATTTATGTAGGCGGAGAAGGAAAGAAAAGATTAATTGTAGGGCCTGACAGAGCATTTATTTCGAAATATAAACGAGATAACCCTCAGAAACCACCAGGGTTTGCAATGGAGCTGAGAAAACATTTAGGTAAAGTAGACTCTGTAAAACAGAAAGGATTTGACAGAATACTGGTACTGGAAAGCGGTGATGTAAAGTTAATTGCAGAAATGTTTGGCCGCGGAAACTTCATACTTACAAAGGAAGACAAGATTATAGGAGCATTACGTGAAGAAAAATGGGCCGATAGAGAAATACGCGTAGGCCTCGAATATGAGTTCCCTGAACCTGTGAAAGATCCGAGAAACGTTGACAACTATTTTGATTTAATGAGTGAAGGAGAAATTGTTAGAAGACTGGCTTCTGACCTTTCGCTCGGAGGTACTTATGCAGAGGAAATCTGCAGTCGTATAGGCCTTGAAAAAGAAAGAGAAATCTCCAGTCTTTCAGATACGGAGAGAGAAAAAGTTTCAGATGAAGTAGATGAGCTGCTTAATGGTGAGAGAAATCCAAAACTTTATTCAGATGATCTACCCGTAAGAGCTTCTCCTTTCCCTCTTGAAACCTATTCAGGATATGATGTTGAGGACTTTGAGGAGTATGCTGAATCCGTAGACGAATTCCATTACAGAAGGGAAAAAAAGAAGAAAGAAAAGAAGTTGAGGGAAAAATATGAAGAAGAAATGGAAGGCCTTAAACGTCAAAAGGAGCAGCAGGAGAGAAAGATTGAAGGATTAAAAAAGTCTTCTAAGCAGAAAAGAAAGAATGCGGAAAGAATCTACGAAAACTATAATGAGCTACAGAAAGTGAAGGAAACTATCGAACGTGGAATTGAACAGGTAGGCTGGGACGAGACCGAGAAGAAACTAAATGAATCTGATGAAGACCAGGCCTCAAAGATCAATACTTTGAACCAGCAGAACGATTTCTTCTCTTACAAATTAAATAATGAAAACTTGAAAATCTATCTCTTCCAGGACTTAGAAGCTACTGCTTCACAGTATTATGATGATGCTAAGGCCTCTGAATCGAAGATTGAGAACGCTAAGATTGCATTAGAAAAGACTCAGGAGAAGATTGATGATCTTGAAAAGGAGGAGATAACTCTTGAGGATGAAGTAATGGAGGATAAGACACAGAAAAGAAGTAAAAAATGGTTTGAAAAATACCGCTGGTTTTATTCAAGCGAAGACCATCTTGTGATTATAGGTAGAGACTCACAGACTAACGAGATGATTGTGAAGAAACATATGGAAGATAGCGATCTCTACATGCACGTGGACTTTGACGGTGCTCCGAGCGTGGTTGTGAAAGACGGGCAAAAGGCCTCAGAACAGACGCTGGAAGAAGCAGCTCAGGCCGCAGTCACATTCACGAAGGCTTGGAAAGCAGGTATCGGGGCAGCAGACGTTTACTATGTAGACCCTGAGCAAGTCACTAAGAACCCTGAAAGCGGAGAATACTTGTCGCAAGGAGCATTCGTAATAAGAGGGGAACGCGATTATATGAGGAACATCAGTACTGAAGCATGGATAGGCCCTTACAAACTGGATGATATATGGGTTCCGGTCTGTGGACCAGAAAAAGCTGTGAAAGAGCACTGTGAAGAAGCTGTTGAACTAAGGCCTGGTAGAGATAAAAAGTCAGAAGTTGCCAAAGAACTAAACAGGAAGTTCAAAGATTATGATTTAGAACTCGATTATATTATTAGAGCTCTACCTCCTGGAGAATCCGAAATAAAAAATTAGTCCTCTTCAGACTTGTTAGATTCTTCAGTATCTTCTTGTTTGTTTTCAGGCTTGAAATGAGGGAGACTTGTAGATGAGATTAAATTAATTCCTGAAGCCATAACCAATACTACCAAAGTCCAAATTATGAATATTGATACTGGTGCTCCTCCAAGCTGAACATATTCAAAAGG
>LKMQ01000029.1 GCA_001564145.1 Nanohaloarchaea archaeon B1-Br10_U2g29 | reverse complement strand
TCCTACTGCTCCAAAGACATAGACTCCTCCAATAACTCCGATAAGAACAGCGGCAGGATGTATTTCAGCCTTCTTATCAACTAGGTAAGGCCTTAAAATATTGTCTGCTGGACTGATAACGGCCAAACCGTAAGCAAGTAGGAAAAGGCCTGCGAAAGGCTCTCCTATGAGTATCATGTAAGCTCCTGCGGGAGCCCAGATAAGGAATGCGCCTACTACAGGGATGAAAGATAGTAGAATCATCATGAAGGTCCAGAATGCTGCGTTCGGTACACCTACAATGTATAATGCTATACCGCCTATTAACCCTTCTATTATGGCTACTAATACGTGGCCTTTTAGAATCGATTTAGTCATTAGCCCGGCTTTGGAATAAAGCTCGTCTTGTTGATCAACTGGCATTGGAGTAATGCTGATGAGCCAGGCATGAAGTTTTTCTCCATCTTTAATCAAGTAGAAGAGTGCGAAAACAAGTATCATCATTCCGAGAGCTAGGCCTGTTAAAAAGTCGAGAACTTGTGTAAAACCTCCGAAAGCAATTGTAGTGAATCTTTCAAGGCCTTCAGCTATTTCCGTCTCAATGTCTACTTCTTGGTTGGTCCATTCAAAGATTAATTCTTCTAGTTCTGTGAAGTCTACTGCTTCAACATCTCCTAAATCATCTACAATTCTTGTTGCGTCTTCAACGACAGCGCCTATAGCTAAGGCAAAAGGAGCAATAATTATGCTTGTGAAAAGCAAAATAACTAGGGAAGTGGACAGTATAGGTCCTAAATAAGGCTCAATTTTTCTTTGAAAAGGTTTGAGCACAAAAGCCAGTACAAAAGCTGCTAAAAGATATCCTATAAACGGAGTCACCATTAGCAAGGATAGGAAAAGTAGAATCGCAGAGATACCTGCTAAAAATCCCTTTTGTGCATCCATACTAAGTACTTTATCATTAACTTAGATAAATCCACCGGAGAAAAACTGGATTGCAGGAAAAATTAATACAGACATACATGAGGCCCAACAACCTTTCAGTAAAGCAATAGTACCGATAAAAATAGAGGTAGCATAAACCACCATCCCATATAGGCCTGTTGTAAAACCTACAACTGCGGTAATAACTGAAAGTGTGGCTAGGCCTAAAATCTGGAAATTAATCTTTCTTACAAACTTTAAGAAATAATCAAGGTTTTTCATGGCAAGTATTCCTGCAATACCTGAGGCAAAGATACATGCGCCAATTAGGAAAAATACTTCTGGAACTCTTACTTCTGAAATCGTTTCTAAAGCTACGGAACTGCCGGTTCTGGGCTTACCGATTAAGTAAAGCGCTAGGAAAGAAATCAGTATATCGCTGGTGTTCACTCCTCCTAAGCCTGTCATGAAGCTTTCACGGTCAGAATCCATTAAAGGGGTCAAGAAAGTTGTGGCGATAGCTGCGCCTATACCTGGGACAATACCTGCTAACAGGCCTGCTGAAAAACCTGTAGCTCCATTTTTAGCCTCAGAACGCTCAATTTCGAAACCTTTATCCTGTTGAGGTATACCAAAGTCTTGTTTTAATGAGTAAACAATTGCAGGAACCGCAAATAATCCTGCGAAAATAGGCATCAAGATAAACTGTTGGGCGAACCCAGAGTTTAAAGTTAGAAGGCCTAAAACTCCGGACAACAAGGAAATCATCGCTGCATTAAGAACTGAATTTGATTCCAGGATGATGAAAAAGAGGAAAAACATTAGAATATAGGCCATAACGCTTTCCAGAAAAGGATAAATTCTTGAAATAAACAGGAAGAGCACTGGCAGCATAATAAGAAATACATAAATTGAGCTTAATCCGCCTACTAATGTAAGCATGAACGCCTTACGCCCTTTGCCGGCAGCCACCATTTCCAGACCGGGTATTGAAGCTAAGGCATTATCTGCTTCAGGAGCTTTCAAAAATAAAGCAGGTAAAAAATCGTGCAAAGTATGCGAGACAGTCAAACCTGAAATAAAACTCATAAACAAAATGAAGTCAGGATTAAAGATGAAGTAAAACGGTAAGAAAGTAAATATTACTGTATTAGGATGAATACCCGGTATAAGCCCTGTCATAGCTCCTGCCAAGGTTCCAATCAGTATTGCCAGGATTATTTCCAGCATATTTGAACTCTTTCATCATGGATAAAAAAGCTGAGGCCTCTATATGTGATATTATGTTCGGCGGCGGAAAAGATATGGCGAAAATGATGAAACAGATGGGAATGGATATGGAAGAGTTCGACGCAGAAAAGGTCGAAGTCCATCTGTCAAACGGTAAAAAACTAGTATTCAATACTCCAGAGCTATCAAAGATAGAGGCACAAGGACAGGAAATCTTCCAGTTACAAGGAGGCTACAGTGAAGAAACAAGTATTCCTGAAGAAGATATAGAATTAGTAATGGAGAAAACAGAGGCCTCAAGAGAAGAAGCAGAGAATGCTTTAGAGAGTGAAGGCGACGTTGCTGGAGCCGTAATGAGTCTTCAATAATTCTAACTTATATTCACTACTTTCTTCCTTTTCTAAACTTGATTCTTCTGTTTGATCTTCAAAATAATCTGTATTCTCGTCGGTATAATCATCTACTCCGCTTGACATCACATGGATTCCATAAGCTGATACTGCGAAAAGCAGGCCTAAAATCAAGAATGCCAAAGCTACTTTAATTGGAGAACATCCTTTAATTTGTTTCATAAGAAATTCTTCATGAAAGCGCGTTTTTATTAGTTGTCGAACTGCTCGATTACTTTTGCGAACGCAGGTCTTGTGATTGTTATCCCGATGACAATTCCCAGAATTGTTGTCCATGCAAAGTCATGGATTGTGCTCATTGCCGCACCAGATGGGCCTGTAGAGAAAATGAATGATCCAACTACAGCTGCAAATACTCCTATTGCTGTGAAATGTCTGTTACTTCTTCTACTGTAGAAGTTGTACATTAAAAGGCCTCCTCCTGCTACTGCAAGGAACAGACTCATTGTCCCTGGATAGATTATTGGTGTCATAGCACCAATAGTAGAAGCTGCCGAAGTGAAAATCACGAAAAACGCACGTTTCATCTTCTCAGTCCAAGACTGAATTACTTCTCTATCAGACTCATCTGTAATAATAATTTGATCATCCACTCCTGTACCTACTGCTGCGATTATACCTGCTATTGCGGAAAGGCTGAGAGTTCCTAAAGTTGTGAACCATACCCCCATCATGATGTAGACTTCTGCAGCACCTGTTAGCACCATTGGCACTGCAACCCGTGGCTCTTGATAACGCGCTGTAACTAAAAGGCCTACAGCGATTAATGATCCAATAATCGCAAGGATTGATGCTCTTAGGAAGTCATCTCCAAGCGCTGAAGATAGAGTTGTAACTGATTCTACCTGTACGCTTACAGGCAGACTTCCTGACTGTAGGAAGGCCTGCATATTCTCCATATTTTGCTGAGCTTCCTCAAAGGTCTCTCCACCACCACTTATCTGGCTCTGTGTCAGCACCTGTTGCTGGAATACTCCGCTCATACGTAAGCCGCTTTCACGTTGCTCATCAACGTATAATCCCATTCTAGCGTATTCTCCATTATCATGGATGAGCCAGCCACCATCTCCAACACTAACCTGATAGTTTTGAGCTATACGGTTGACATTCTGTGCTGCCGAACTTGTAATTGTGGTTGGGAACTCCCAGTTGTAAGGCCCAGAACCTGAAATCTGGCCTGAGTCCACAGATTGTATGTCCTCTCCTGTATAGGCAGTTACCTCTAAGTTCGCATGATCTTCAGTATTATTTACATAGACAAATTCTGGGCCATCTTCTTCGACAGTGAACCGGTCTCCAGGACTATAAACTTCTCCAGAGGCCTCAACCTCAACAGTATCATTTTCCCATATGAAATTATGCGTCTCTTCCAAAGTGAACTCTCGCTCATCTTCCACATGTATAGGCATCCTAGCAGCAAAACTTCCTTCCTGGGAAATTAGCTCTTCTATCTGGCTTTGATTAGTTACACCGACTTCAACCTGTAATCTGTAATTGCCTCCTCCAATATCTACCGTCCTCACATTAGGGTCAGGGAGGCCTAACTGCTGCATTCGAACTTCAAGCACATCTCTAACTTGGTCGGCTAGCTCTTCCTGCTCTTCACCGGTTGCGTCTGTATCCATCGCTAAAAGCAATCGGGTTCCTCCTGTGAACTCTATTCCCAGTCGATCTTCAATATCTGTTTGTAACTGTATTTGTCCATCATCTCCTTGTACATAGCTAGGGTTAAGCATCAATGTGGAGACTGCCAAGGCTATGAAAAGAACCCAGATACGCCATTCTGTTGCTAATTCTCTCATGTCCATGGTATACTACCTCTCAATGTTTCCCAGTTTTCGAAATCGCCTTCAGCATACTTTTTCAGTATAACTGTGTTGCCTAGCCACGTCAACGGAATATCTGCCAGAAGCCCTATCACCATTACGGCGGCAATATTCGATAGTTCTGAAGGCCCAACTATCGATGTCGATACCAAGTATAGAACTGCGAATCCTGCTATTCCACCCGAGCTCATTGTAAGGCCTGTTTTCATAGAGCTCCACATACGGGATTTCATTGTACCTCTATTCATCTTCAATACTCGTGTGGATAGTACAATATCTGTATCAACTGAGTATCCTATAAGCATCAGTAATGCGGCTAAGGATCCAAGCGATAGGGGTACGCCTATCAGGCTCATTCCTGCTGCTGCAATTAATATATCTCCTCCTGCTGCAAATACTACTGCGATTGAAGGTGTAAAGTCTTTGAATGCGTAGAATATTACTACGCTCATTATTGTGAATGCTAATATAAATGCAAACTGTGCTTGTTGGAAGAACTGGCCTGAAACTGAAGCAGAAATGGAGTTAAATCCATCAATTTCTGCATTGTATCCTGCTTCCTCCATTATTCTTAACGCCTCACTCTGCTCCATGTCTGGAGGCGGAACTTGGACTAAAAGCAGTGTTCTTTCTCCTGTGTCCTGTGTCAGTGCTGTTGAGCCTTGTCTTCCTGCGTTGCTGAATACTTCTTCTATTTCGTTTGCAGTGAAGTCTTCTTCTACTTCAAAAGTAATTTCGGTACCTCCTGCGAAATCAGTTCCTTTTTCTAAAAACTCTCCTGTAGTTGCAAAATTGTAGAATAGAACTCCTGCAGCTAATAAAATTAGTGTAACTGGGATTACAAAGTATTTGTCGTAATCCTCGTAAAGGATGTCAAATTTTCTGCTAGCTCTTTTTTCAAATCTGTCAGCCCATTCCACAACCCTAAATTAATCTAAAATGCTTTTAAACTCGACGAATCCTAGTTTGAAAGCTCATAAAAAAGATGCAGCCTAACTCAAATTTAGCGATGACTGAGAAACTTGATAATATAGTTGACAAGGCCTTAGGTTACAGATATTTTGTAGCAGTACTGGCAATTTTTAGCTTGGCTTTTGGTCTAAGATATTACCCTGTTAGAAATATCCAGTATCTTCAGGCCTTAGATCCTTACAATTTGTTTAGGATGTCTCAGCAAATCGCATATACGGGATCTTTACCTGACGTAGATTTCATGCGTTACTTCCCGTTTGCAATGCCGACTTATACAGCACATCAACTTAACTTATGGGTTCCAGCACTGCTTTACTGGTTAGGAGGATCATTATTTTTCGACAGTTATCTCGATTTTATTTATACTATGATGCCTCTATTTTCAGGCCTAGCGGCTGTTGCAATATACTTCTTAGGTAAAGAGCTTTACGATAAATATACTGGTCTTGGAGCAGCATTTTTCATTGCAGTAATCCCAGGAGCAATGTTTAGAAGCAGTGCAGGATTCTTCGAAAAAGAAGCAACAGGAACATTCTTCATGATAGTATCATTACTGTTCTTTGTTCTGGCCTGGAAAAGAAAAGACTGGTTATATGGAATTGTTTCAGGCCTCGCATTAGGAATATTTACAGCCACATGGGGAGGCAGCCAAATGATGTGGTTCCTATATCCTATGATCGTAGGCTTTATGCTGTTAATTAATGAGGAAACAGATGAAATGATTTCGGCATATACTCCAACAATACTAATAGCAGTGTTTACAGCAGCGATTTTCAACCCTGGTCGTTTCTGGTTCGACAGCATGCATTTATACCTAAACGCAGGGTTTTTAGGCCTTCTATGGATGCGTTACTTGGTAGAACAGTTTGAACTAATTGAAAACGAGAAACTACAGTACTTTATCCCTGGAACATATATTGTGGGGGGGCTGGCGTTAGCGCTCTCACCTATTTATTCACAGTCTTTAGCACAGCTATTCTTCAGACTTTACAATAGAGCAATACAGTCAGGAGGCGGTGTAATTAGCGGTACTGTGGCGGAAGACGCTGCTCCAGGTATGCAAGAAATTACAACCCAGCTAGGCGCAGGAATATTTGATGGAGTTCTTCCAGGAGCAGGCCTTTTAGCGGCAGTCTTTGGAATATGGACTCTGGTATTTGTTTCAGTTCCTTTGATGACTTCAACAATTTACATGATGCTCGGAAGAAAATATGGTTTAATCGAAGAATCTTTATCAGGTAAAAAACAGTACAGCATAATCGCAGGCCTAATAACCTCTTGGGCGGTCGGATTCGCAATATTCTTCGAAGGATACCGTGCAGTAGGCCTAATAGTAGCTTTTGTTATCTCTATAATTCTTTCAGTGATGACGTTGTACTTCCAAGAAGATTCAGCGTTTAATATCTCAGCTATTTCATTAGTTTTCACAGCATTGATTTCCTCCCTTTATGCACTAGGACAGGGAAGTATTCAAGAAACAGCAACTATTCTAAGAGGCCTAGCTTATCCGATATGGATTGCATCAGCAGGACTAGGAGTAATCTACCTTACTGACAGCTTCAAACCTATTGATATAGAAATGGACTGGTATTTGATTATTCCATTGTTCTGGCTTGGCTCGAATCTTCTGGCAGCAACCTCCAGAAGTCGTCTGATTTACCTTGCGACATTTGCTACAGCACTGGGCGCAGGATACACACTTTCAAGAGTTATCAGGAAGATTCAAACAATGGAATTTGACAGTACAGGCCTGAACAGTTCAAACATCAGGTTTGTCATGTTAGCGGTCTTGGCAGTAGGAGTACTTTCTGTTAATGTGGCTGCCGGATTCTTTGCCACAAGCAGTATTGGAGGGTCACCGAATGAGGCCTGGATGCAGAACCTAGATTATCTAAATGAAGAGACCGATGATGGAGAGGTCGTAATGTCTTGGTGGGATTACGGTTATCATTTCCAGTCTTTGGGTAGATCGGCATCGGTAGCAGACGGAGGAAACTTCAGATACTATACTGATGAAGAAAGGATTAACTTCGATTTAGCAGAGTACTTTGCTTCAGATGATCCAAGAGAGAATTATGCTGAAATATTCGAAAGACATTCAACGGATTACGTTGTTTTAGATAATACAATGATAGG
>LKMQ01000028.1 GCA_001564145.1 Nanohaloarchaea archaeon B1-Br10_U2g29 | reverse complement strand
CCCAGATTCGAACTGGGGATCTTCGCCTTGTAAGGGCGACGTCATAACCAACTAGACCACGAACCCGTAAGCCAAAAATTCTATTGAAACTTTAAAAGAGGGAAGGCCTCAAACTCTCAAAGCTCCTCCTCCAATATAGGGTCAAAAACTGTATCCTCAGACTTGAAATACGGATACCTAACCTTCGAAACCGTTCCCTGGTACTCTGACTTAACCTCCTGCTCAGAGATCTCAAACTCTATCAAAGAATCTGATTCAACATCATCTTCAACCCTACGAATACCTAAAACAGACTCAGTCGGCTCACCATCATCTAAAAGGCCTTTATCCTCCAAAGCCTCTATCCTAGTAGAAACTTTCGCCAAACTTATACCAAGTTCATCAGAGATACCTCCAGTATCAAACCCCTCCTTGATTAACTTCAACACCTCCTCTTCTGATTCCATAGGCTTCCTCCTAGAGGCCTTAACCTCCCCTTTAACACCATCAACCAACACGTGTTTCTCATCAGAATCCATAAGATAAAGAGGATAATAAGCAGTACTAAACTTAACACCGTACTCGGACTCAACATCTTGGAGATCTCTACGAGGCCTGAAGTACTCAATATCTTCTCTCTCAACATAAGTATCAGCAGTCTGAGTCTCACCGCCATGCTTAGACTTCCTAGTACGGACATCGGTCATAACAGGATAATCATTACCCAAGAGGAACGCAACTCCAGGAGGCAAAGACTTAATCATATCCTCAACTTCAGAAGTAATACCCTCGAAAGACTTGGAAATCGCCTTCAAATCATTAGGATTAGTCACACGCAAAATAAACTGCGTATTTGCCTGAGATAAAACATTCTTATCAATCCTTGCAGGCCTCTGACTTATCACGCCTATCCCCAGTCCAAACTTACGGCCTTCCGAAGCAATCTTACGCATAATAGGATTCGAAACCGCCTGGCCAAAACCTTTCTCAGGCGTAAAATTATGCGCCTCCTCAATCACCATAATAAACGGAGGAATACGGTTCTTCTTACGCAGATCAAAAAGTTTTTTCGCAAGCATATAAGCCGTCATCTCAGTCGGCTCAGGCTCGACAGCCTTCAAATTAATTATCGTAGCACGGCCGGGCTCAACCAAATCTTTCAAATCTATAGGATTCTCACTGAACAAATTAGACTCCTCCAACTGCTCCAAATAATTAAGTAAATTCCATTTAGCAGTCGAATCCTCCTGACTCACAGCATCCTGAATATCCAACAAATTATAATCATCATCCTTATCCTTCAAATGCTTCAAAGCATTATACAAAACACCCATCTGAGAATTAGTCAAAGAATCAGGAATCAAAGTAGTTAACTCCTTCTTATCCAAGTTCACAGAAGAAAACTTCAAAGGCAAAGCCTCACGATTAATATCCGTATTCGGCGAATACTCCTTCACATCATAATTTCTAGGCTCATCACTCTCAGGATTCTCCTGATTAAGCGAAGAGTACTCCCCATGAGGATCCAAAACAAGTACAGGGAAATCATGTTCTAATATCTCCTCAATAAGCACGCCTACCGTATAGGATTTTCCAGCGCCAGTCTGAGCTAAAACTGCGAAATGCTTATAGAAGTCATCAGGATCCACCATTATATCTATATCTTCATTAGTTTCTAAGTTTCCGACTCTCAGGCCTTTTTCATTAAGACCTAAAGTATCAGATATCAGTTCTTGGTCCGCTTTGTAAATAATTGAGTCAGGATCAATAACATGCCTGGGCGCCCGGGTAAGGCCTTTATCCCTGTAACCTATTATATTGGCTGTTGCTGTAGTTTCGCCATCTTTATGTTTAGTTACTTCATCGACCTGAGCTAAAATCCATTTATCATTACTTTTAACTGATACAAAGTCGAATTTCCCTACTTTTTCTGTTGCCCTGAATTTGAATGAAGAGGTGTTTACATCTCCCTCAATTACTCCTACTTGCATAGATAGATAATTTTCCTAGGTATTTGATAAATTGATTCCTTCTTTCAATTAACTGTTTCTATTTCATTTTGGGTAACTCTCATAACATAGGCAAAATCTCCAGAATCATCCTCATCTCCGGCATAAACGTTTAGTTCGGAATCTCTAGCTAGTATATCTACATTTCCCCTTTCAGTGTCATCAATCTCATCAAATTCTTGCAGTGCTTCCTCAAATGAAAATTCCCAGTCTGCGCCGCCGGTTTCATTTATTCTATGTAAATTCCCATCGTTGTCTCCCACATATACTACCTCTTCATCTTCATCTGCTAAAAGACCCCATTTTTGGCCCTTATCTAATTCCCCATATCTCCATTCAAGTGCTTCTTCCCAGTCTTCTATATTATCTTCATCTAAATGATCTAGGTTTAAGGCGTAAACGTCGTCATTGTCCCCTGCTGAGTAAAGCCAGTTCTTATGATTATCTATACCGATTGAGGTGATCCCCCAAATACTTGTATCTTCGTGCATATCAGTTATTTCCCATTCTTTTTCTAGATCATGATTCAAAGCATAAATTGTCCCGTCTGTCGCCGATGCATAAACCCTCCCTTCATTTTCATCTTCTAACGCCAATCCCGTAACATCATGTATCTCAGTAGTATTCACCCATTCACCAGTATCATGAATATTATTAGAATCAGCTCTTACCACCTGAATATCTACATCACCAGCGTTATTATGGCTATCAGCCACTCCAATATATACAAATTCATTTCTAAACTCCAATCCTCTAACATCAACATCTTCATCAATTACTTCTATACTTTCGACCGCCTCATGATCTAAAACTCCGTTTTCAGCCATAGATGGATCTATAATCCTTACTTCTCCTGTAGCTATACCTGTATAAATCCTATTGTCTTCTTCGTTATACTTCAATGGTCTCCCTTCTCCTAAAGGTTCTCCTTGTTCAGGTCCTTCTTCCAGCCTCCATATTTCCTCAGCTTCACCATCTCCATCTACATCATCTACAGACAAGGCATGTAGAGTAGAGTCTTCATCGTTGGCATGCGCCATAGCATAAATTACTCCGTCATGATATTCTACTGATCTAACGCGTTCATCAGCTGATTCAAACCACCATTCATGATCTAAAAATACCTCTATAACAGTGTCAGTAATTGTGAAATGACCTGCAATTGTTCCTGAAGTTTCTAAATCTTCAAGAACTCCTCTATCATAGTTTACAGTAACTTCAAATACTTCTCTTTCATCAGAAGGCTCAACACTTTGAAACTCCACAATTCTTGATTCTCCTCTGTCTAGAACAAAGTTTTCTAAATCTCTTTCAGTATAATTTGTTTGACCAGATACATTAATCCAGTTAATATTTACTTCATTACCTGCTGTATTCATCCAACCCATTTGTAATGTTACTTCAGAAGTAGCTCCAAAACCTTCTAACTGTAAATCGCCGTCGAAACCTGTAGAACTTTGTAATCGGGGATCAGAATAAACAGATAACAAAGCAGCTCCAATCATAGCAATAACAACGAGCATCCATCCATGAGTCAAGATATGTTCTACAACCGACTGGCCCTTAAACACAATAAATAACAAATTATTAAGGCTGTCTTATATCATTTTCACTAACCTATTTCAAGCCTTTCCCACAAAATTAGACTTATGGAACTTCCTTTTGAAAGGCCTGAATTCGAAAATGATTTCAAAGAAAACTTGTTCTATCTAGGAATCTGTTTTGTCCTGATTTCAGGTATGGTGACAGCCAACAATATCATGACAGACACAGAGGGAAACTCTGTAGGGCCTACGGAAGTCTACTATGAATGTCATGGCCTAGACTTAGGCATCTGTCTAGGAGTTGAAAGACCACACCACGAAACAGTTGGTTACGATAATTTTGAAGAACTCCCAGAAGAAGGATCAGATGAATACTATAGAAGGGTTGAAGCCGAACTAATGATTCAAGCCTACAACATTTGTGAAGATCAAAGCTTAGAAGGTATGGACTGGCTTGAAGAAGCAGAGTATGAAGGCCAGACAGGCGGAGAATGGTATGAGATGGATGAAATTAACTTGTTAGGTTGTGAGGAAACCTTTAGATTCCAAGTTGACGAATAAAGAATTTATTTTCATAATAGAAGCTAGTGGGAATATTCATACCTTTTAATCAATAGTGTTATCGAGTACTAGTCCTGTTATATACGTTGTGATATTATCGCTGTCAGACCATGATCTTAAAGCAAAACCACTATATTCGCTAACTTCATTCGAATCAAGATCTAAACTTGCAAATAAATTACCTGACTCTGTATAGATTCTTACTTCCTGCGAATCTTCCTCCGGTTTAATTTCCATCCGATACTCCTCTTCTGAATTAAATTCTAATCCATCTTCAACATGAAGCTCGGTGCTGTCACCTCCTATAACCTGATGTAGCTCAACTGAATCCTCATTTTCAGTTACGTCTACTTTTATCCTGATATCGTTATAATTACTAGTATCTTCCATATTATAGTGGAATCTAAGTGTAGTAGAGAGCTCAGTATCGTCGAATCCAAACCACATACTATAGGTATCATTAGTTGAAGGATAGTTAGGTCTTCCGTCCCCATTAAGCGAATAAATTCTAGCTCTTTCTACGACATCATTAACTCGAAGAATATTGGATCCCTCTCTAGCCTCAAAGAATACATCATCATCATCACTGGTTATATTGAATGATTCAGGATCATCTGCTCCATTTGTGAATGTATATGACCCATCATCATCTACGCCAGCCCTCTCAAAGTGGTCAACTTCTAAAGAGTCGCCTAAGGTCCTTGAGTCATTGATTAGCTCTAGGCCTCCAGATACTGTACCGGAAACTTGCATGTTTTCTAGAGCTCCTACATCATATGTTATATCTACGTCTAATGTGTTTGCAGAGTTCGAGTTTTGGACTCCTGCTAGAGTCATTGTATCAGAATCTCCTACTGAAATACTTTTTTCAGCTAATAATTCAGTATAACGCCCATCGTCATCAGTGACATTAATTTCCTTGACTTGGATTGAGTCTCCTGCACCATTTCTAAGATCAAGCTGGAGGTTATCATTTGATGTAACTCCAAAATTATCTACTTGTATGTCTCCGCCTGTAAACCCTGAAATGCTCTCCACGACTTCACCTTGAACCATTGCAAAAATAGCACCACCAACAATAGCCACCACTAGAAGCATCCAACCATAAGTCATCAAATACTCAATCGCAGACTGGCCCTTCATCATACATATACTTTAGAGAGTCTGTATAAATAAATACTTTTGTCCCTTGGATTTCATGCCTACAAATCCGAGCTTAAATTTAGTATCTACTCTCAATTTCTTCCAAAGTAGAAGACGAACCTCCATATCTAACCTTATCAAGGTAACATTCCTTTACCGTCTCTCTAGGGCTTTGAGCCATTATTGGAGGAAAGCTCCTACTTCGTCTGCATTGGGTACGTTTTCGAGGTCTCCTTCACCTATTTTTACATCTTTTTCCGTGACTCTATCGCCACCCAATCTATATCCTTGATGTAGTATTACGTTATCTAGTACATACTCGTGTTGGGTTAGTCTCATGCTCTCACCATTTCCTGGACCCACCACCACATCTTCAAATCTAAGAATCCCATCTTCATTGGCGTTTGTGGATTGGTATGGGTTTATGTCGTTATTTATGATACGTGTTCTTTTGTGTATCCCATTTGGTGCCCAGTCCGAGTGATCATGCCATGAGCCTACACTTGATGTCTTGGCCCCCTGCTCATTGTCCTCAATTACAGTGTCAACTATTTCAAAATCTCCGTATGCATGGTCTATTCCGTAATGTCCTCCTTTATCCCTCCCGTTCCCGTGGACATAACAGTTTCGCACTTTGATTCGTTCCCTATTTTCTGAGTTATAGGGGTCATCATGGTGTGTCCCAATGTTGATTCCGTGACCGCCGTTGTTTCGGACAGCACAGTTTGTAATTTTGACACCATGTGTTCGCGTGGTTATACCGGTGCCGGAATTTTCCTCTAGTATTAAGTTATTAAACAGGTAGCTCTGGCTTCCAGGCTCTCCTTCACGTATACGTATTAACGTATTTGTATTGGGATCCTCATTGAAGCCCTCCTTATTCCCGTTTACGACCATGTTGTGCATTTCGAAGCCTTCTGCCCCACCTGATACTGTAAGCATCCAATGGTTGTTATCATTTTGATTTTCATTGCTGTATCTCAGTTCTGTTTCCTGACCATCACCAATCAATCTTAAGTTGTCTGGCGGGCTGTCAATTTCTATACGTGGTCCAGTGTCTCTTGAAATAGTATATGTACCTGCTGGAAAATATACTGTAGCTCCTTCGCCTACTTCCTCTGTTGCCTGATCAATAGCGTTCTGTATTGCGTTTTCATCATTTCCAAATTCGCTGACGTCTACTACACTAGAATCAGCGGTATCAACATCCTCACTAAAACCATCGCCACCATCCAACTCGCTAATATCATCACTTTCATCTCCGGAACTGTCATCAGTATCTGTAGCTTCTTCGCCACTTTGGCTTTCTGAATCAGTTTCTGAAGTTTCTTCAGAACTTTTATCCCGGGGTTCAGATTCTGAGCTAGAAATATCATCATGACTCATTAAATTAGATGATGCATCGGATACTGCCAATAAGCTTGAAGAACCTATAAACATTACCAGAGATGCTGCAAAAACAAATACTGCCGAGGCCAGAATCAAAGAAATAATCCGATTCACATACAATATTATAATTATTCGTTATTTAAGCTTACAACCAATTTTAAGCTTTTGAATCTTAATTGTGATTATAGGTGAATTTGATAATGTCAGAACACATTGAGAGAACTTTCGTGGCTTTAAAACCAGATACTGTTAAACGTGGAATTTCAGGTAAAATCATTGATATATTTGAGCAAGCAGGCTTCAAAGTAGTCGGTATGAAAATGGTACAGGCTGATGAAGAGATTCTGAAAGAGCATTACAGCGAGCATGTAGATAAGGATTTCTACAGCAGACTGGAAGAATATATGAGCTCAGGGCCTATCATCGCAATGGTATTGGAAGGAGTAAACACAGTTGAGAATGTCAGAAAAATTGTTGGAGAAACAGATCCTAAGGCCGCAGATCCTGCAACGATTAGAGGAAAGTTTGCTCACATGAGTTTTGACCACGCAGATGGAAGTGGAAGGCTTCACAAGAATATTATCCATGCTTCAGCAGAGAAAGACGAAGCAGAAGAAGAGATAAACATCTGGTTTAACGAGGAGGAGCTTCACAGCTTTGAAAGCGCCCAAGAAGAGTTCGTAAGATAAAAAATTGTAGAAGGCCTGTTATATGGCCAAAACATTTATTTTATTCTTTAGGAAGGTTTAATCCGTTATAAGTTTAAAATATGAGGTCTCATGGTTAGATATGGCGAAGAATAAGCTTTACCGTTCAGAGAAAGATAAAATGGTTGCTGGAATCTGCGGAGGTATTGGAGAGGTTTACGATATAGATCCTACCCTTGTTAGATTACTAGTTGCTGCCGGAATTTTATTCACTGGAGGAACAGCAATACTAGT
>LKMQ01000001.1 GCA_001564145.1 Nanohaloarchaea archaeon B1-Br10_U2g29 | reverse complement strand
AGTCATGAAGTATTTCTGAGGGCTAAAGACAATTTAGATAAATGGGGTAGTTCTGAAAGCTTTGAGTTTGAGTACTTGCCTGATGCAAATCCTGAGCTTTCCATGACTGCTGGCGAGTCTGTTGAAGTGACTTCAGGTGAGACAGTTGACTTTGAAATAGTACTTGAAAATACTGGGGATATTGTTGTCAGTGAAGGAGAAGTTACTGGATCTGAATCCTTTATCGAATCCGGTGAATATGGTGAAATGGTTCCCGGTGATTCTGAGACTGTTGTTTTACAGATCTCTCCTGAAAATGATTTAGGAGAGTCAAATGTTACTTTTGAGGCCTCAACCGCTGATGCATCTGTGAGTGTTGAGCTTCTTGTAAGGGCTGATGATGAGCAGCAGGAAGAAATTGAGTCAGAGGTTGAACAGATTTCCAATGAGTACAGTGATCTTGAGTCCCGTTTTGAGGATATGAGGAACTCTTTCAATGATGATAGGGAGTCGAGAGTCGACTCTGAGGTTGAGGAGTTTGAAGCTAGTTTTGATGAAGCTCAGCAAGCTATTGAAGAAGGCAGATATTACGAGGCTGATCAGATTTTAGAAGGCCTTGCAAGTTCTCTTCAGTCGGCTGAATCTACTTTTGAGGAAGTAAAAGATGAACATGAGACTGCGATGAGAAATAGGTACATTATTGCTGGTTTGTTTTTCTTACTGTTATTAGCTGGTGGAGGGGCAGGATTTGTTCTGTATAGTGATGATTACGAGCTTGATATTGATAGTTTGAAGGATATGGATATTGGATCTTCAGAAAGTGAAGATGATGAGGGTTACTCTCACTCTGATGAGGAAGAGGAAATATCAGCTATTGATAGAATAAGGGGTAGGGTTGAGGATTTAAGAGGTTCGGAAGAAGATGATGAGCCTGAGTATGAATTCAAGTAGAATATTTTATTTTTTTACAGTTTTTCTGTGTCTCTGAACTTTTCCCCCATTAGGCCTTTGGATCTGACTGTTTCCAGTATCTGTCTGAACTCGTGGATGTAAGTTTCGTCTTTGGCTGCTTTTGATGCGGCTTCATCTATCAGAAGCATTATTTGGTGGTCATCTCTGAATTTTCTAAGTGTTTTTTTGCTTGCTCGTTTCTTGTTGAGGTACTGGCTTACTGCAGGCTGTGTGATATCCATTTTTTCCCCGATTTCTTTTTGGTACAGCCCGTATTCGTCTGAGAGTGTTTCTGCCAGAAGTGACCGGGCTGCCGGTAAGAAGTCTCTAGTAATTATTTCGGATTCAAAGTCCATAAAAAATATAACGGGGTTATAACTCTTAAATACTGTTGTCTAGGCCTACAATAAAAAGAAGAGATATGTTTATTTTAAAACCGGTTTTTTAGAGGTCGCTCTGCTGTACTTCTCTGCTTAATTTCTCGATATCAGCGCTTAAGGCCTCTAATTTTCTGCTTACTCTTTCTTTCTCCTTAATGATGTTTTCTACTTTCTCATACTTTCTGGCGGCATGGTCAAGATGGTGTTTCTCGACATATGCTGCTTCGGTTTCCATCATGCTTGAAATTATTTCTTCCGCTATCTGACCCAGTAACAGGTTTAATCCGTAATATACGTTTCCTCTTACGTATTGTCCGTCGCTTGCCTCATCTCTAATCATTCTTTTGATTCTTGCGTGGGTGAAAGGTAAGTCTTCTATTTCAATGTCTTCAGGTACTTCAACCATGTTATCACATAGAAAATTCGGGTTACAGGCTTTTAACTCTTGCCGAAACCGCAAGTTATAAACCCAGGCCTATACAAAATGGAGTTATGATAGAACTTGGAACTCTAAATGCGTTTCTGGATGTAATACTGAAGACGATGGCGATAGTTTTACTTGGCTACTTTATGTTCTTGTTGAAGAATTTCAATGAGTTCGTAGAGAAAGCTGAACACTCCGTTGAATCGGTTGAGTCCACTGCTGAAGCAGTAGAGAAATCAGTTAGATGGGGCAAGCTTCTGCCTTTCATTGGAGGTAGGGATAAATGAATGATTTTTTGGAAGCTGCAAAAGCCTCTAAAAGTAAGAAGAACAGGGATAAGGAAGATGACTCGACTGACCGTTACGAGAAGCTGAAGAAGGAAGAGGCCGGGACTGATGACCAAGATCTTGCAAAGAAACGTTTTGAAGAGTTAAAGGAAGAGGCTAAAGAAGAGTATATTGAGAAACAGAAAAGAAAAGAGAAGGAAAGAAAAGAAGTAGAAAAAGAAGAAGAGCAGGAAGATACTGATTCTGAAACATTTGTAACTCATTGATTATTTTATGGCTTTACAGGAAGTACCTAAGATAGCAAAGTATCTGTCTGTTGTAATGCTCTTCGGATTTCTTGGTAGAAACATGGTATGGAACTTCCTACCAGTTTATTTTGAAACACATATTCAAAGCGTATTTATTATAGGTATTTTGACGTCTCTTCCGGCATTAGTAACCTTGTTTATGGATATACCGGTAAGTAATTATATCCAGAGAGTAGGGGAAAAATTTGTGTTCTTTTCAGGCCTGATTGCAGGCGCTTTACCTGCTTTAATGTATATTGTTGCAACACCAGTTTTTCTGTTCGCTGGAAAGCTTACTGAAGGAGTGACAAAAAGCTTTATTTGGAACAGTGGTTGGAGTCTTTCATTAAAAAGCTCTGATGAAGAATCAGAAAGCGAATCAGTATCAATATTCCTATTAGGGGTGAACTTAGCAGCAGTAATTGGCCCTGTGATCGGAGGATATTTGATTATGGTCCATGGATTTAACTTGGTTTTCATGCTATGGTTCATGACTTCAGTAATCTCTGTCTTAGTCTTCGTAAGCTATATTGGGACCTCAAGTAAAGCTGACAGAATTCAAAGCTTTGAACAGCTTTTCAAATCTAAAACCTACCGTAACGATTTCAAACATTTGAAAGAACACTGGACTGATTTGAGGCCTGTTTATACACTAATGTTCCTGTTTTCGATAATATTCGGTTTTTTCTGGCTCGCAGTGCCGTTAGCACTGGAAGAATTAGGTGCTTCATTCGTTGAGATGGGACTGATTTTTGGTTTGGCAGCATTACCCTCAGTTTTCCAGTATATTTTCGGAGATATTGCAGACAAATTTGGTAGAATAAAGACGCTGTTAGGCCTTTCACTGGTTTTAACGCCAATACTCTTGGCAATGTTCTACGTTCAGAGCATAGTCTTATTAGGTGTGTTATTCTTCTTTGCTTCGGCGTTCACGAATGGAATGTCTCCAGCTATTCATGCAATGTTTGATCAAGTAGCTCCAAAAGAAGTAGAAAGTGAACTAGTAGGTTTTCTGGAAAACTTCAAACATTTTGGCCAGTTAATAGGCCCTATAATGGCAGGATCAGTGGCATCAGTCTTCAGCCTCTCAGTCAGCTTTGGTTTTGCTGCAGCCATATCAGGTATAATAATGGTTTATTCCATCGCCTTGTTGAGGGCTTGAATTGTACCAAAATCGAATACTCCGGCTTCCCGAGAGATAGCATAGGCCTGGAATTCATCTAAATTAAACTGTTTAAGAATTGGAGAGAGTAGTTCTGAGCTATTCATCCGGTTTATCTCTGATCCATTAGAGATTGGTGAGTAAGCTGGTAGAACAAATACTTCTTTTTCCCCTTCGAAATGAAGTAGGCAGTCAACCTTTTCAGTCACTCCTATTTGATCGTCGAGAGCTAATGCCGGATGCTCGTGACCGATAACAATAGTTTTCCACTCTTTGTCAGGAGTTTCATGGCCGTGTGTAAAGAGAACTCCTTTTGTTTCATAACTGTCAAGAGGCCTTAACCCATGTTCTTCCAATAATGATTCAGTAAAAGTATCATGGTTACCCTGAATAATTATTACATCTTCAAAGTTATCAGTCAAAAAACCAAGTAACTCATCAATCTCCTTTTTTTCACTGTAACTAGTGGAGTACTGGTTCTTCAAATCGCCGTTTACCAGTATCCTGCTACATCCTGTCTCCTCCTTAATCTGTTCTAGTTCATCTAAAATCTGCTCTAACTGGAACTCTGGGATATAATTCCCTCTTGAAGTCATACTTGCTTCAAGGCCTAGATGCAGGTCTGCAACTGCTATAAGATCTAGTCCTGGAAAGTATACTGCAGGATAGTTACCCACTATTTCGAAATCTGTCACTGGTTAACATGTTCCCAGATATCTATAAAAGAATCGAAAAAATCTTCACCAGTTGACATCATATAATAAGAGGCCTGATATTTGTCACATAACTCCTCTATCTCTTCAGTATGCTTCTTCAGTTTGGATTTGTAACTTGATTTAGTGCTTCTTGAAAGATAGGCCCTCAATGTAGAATCAGATTCAGGATCTTCCAAAATAGTATCTCCAGAAAAAGATGGGTCAAGCTCCTCTTCATCAAAAATGTTAACTAGAATTACTTGGCTGCCTTTTAAGGCCTGAAGACTTGACTCAATCTGCTCTAAATCAGTTAGGAAATCTGAAATAATAACGACCACAGACTTGTTTTTAATCCTTGAACTGTACTCTGTTATACAGTGTTCTACACGGCTCTCAGGGGTTTTCCTCATACCGTTTAATGTATCAATCAGCTGCACTAAATTTCCGTTCTTTCTTGCGGAAGTTAAATCTGTCAATGTCTCGGAAAAAACAGAGTATTTGAAACGATCATTAGTCTTCATCGTCATATAAGCTAATCCAAGGCCTATTTTACCGCCGTATTCATACTTGTTTATATCGCCAAAATCCATCGAACTGCTTCTGTCAAGAACTATATGTAATGTTACGTTTCTCTCTTCGTCGTAACGTTTGATGAAGAACTCTTTGGTCCGGGCATAGGCTTTCCAGTCAATTCTTCTAATATCATCTCCTGGGACATACTCTTTGTGGTCTTTGAATATCATTCCTTGACCTGAAAAGTTGCTCTGCTGCTCTCCTTGTTTCATCTCTGAAGAGTTCTTCTCTAACGCTACTTGGAACTGCTCTAATTCTTTAAGGAATTCTGCTTCTATCATACATCATCCACTATATCCTCTACTATGTCGTCCTCTGTCAAACCTTTTTTCTCAGCTGCAAAGCTTAAACCAATTCTATGCCTTAAAACAGGCTTAGCCATAGAATTTACGTCCTTCTGAGAAACGTGGTTCCGGTTATTAATTAACGCATGGCCTTTAGCTGCTAAAACCAAGTTAATCGAGGCACGTGGTGAAGCACCATAATCAAGTTCCTGTTTTTTCCTTGTAGCCCGCACAATATTGACAACATCATTCAGTATGTCATCTGCTATTGGAACCTGCCGTGTAAACTCCTGTAACTTGACAAGCGAGGCCTTTGAGATAACTTTGTTTAATTCAGGCTCAAAGTCCAGTTCTTCTGTGAATCTTTTCACAATCTTTTGTTCTTCCTCATGTTCAGGGAAGTCAAGTTTAATTTTCATCATGAAGCGGTCTCTCTGCGCCTCAGGTAAAGGATAGGTACCTTCTTGCTCAATCGGGTTCTGAGTTGCAATCAAGAAGAAAGGCCTTTCAAGCTCATATGATCTGTTACCCACTGTCACCTGTTTCTCTTGCATCGCTTCCAACAAAGCTGACTGGGTTTTAGGCGTGGCTCTGTTGATTTCATCTGCTAAAACCATGTTCGCAAAGATTGGGCCTTCCTGGAACTCGAACTCTGCTTTACCTGAAGATTCGTCGATAATATGTGTTCCGGTAATATCTGAAGGCATTAAATCAGGGGTTGACTGGATACGTGAAAATTCTAGTCCTATGCTCTGTGAGATTGTTGAAGCCATCTTTGTCTTACCCATTCCAGGGTTAGATTCCAGTAATATGTTTCCATCACATAACATACAGGTTAGTACCTGGTCAATGACGTCTTCCTGTCCAACTATGACTTTAGATACTTCGTTTTTGATTTCTGCCAGTTTTTCATTTACTTTCTCATACTTTACTGATCCTTTACCGGTCAACTTCATAACTACTATTAGATACTGTTCATTAATAATTTATTCGAGGTCTCTAATCCTGAGACTGTACTCTCTCATCAACTCTTCATCGCCGGTTGTTTCAGGTGAGGATTCATAACGTAGCTCTGTATCTCCTTCAAAACCTCTCAATATATTTTCCTCAAAGCTTTCTCCCTCACCTACAATGTCTATATCAACATTTGAACCCGTATCATCAAGATCCGACTCCTCTCCTATTACATCTGAGACGTTTCCCCTGAAATCATCAGAACTATCGTCTTCAAAATCGACTAGATTATCAAAACTACTGTAGACTCCTGAAGTATCAACATCAATAGCAGGGACTACTAGGCCTGAGATAGCAGTCAGTATCGCCAAACCACCAATCAAGAAAAGTTTCTGAACGAGTATCTCACTGGGTATAATGCTTTCAGAAGTAACAGTTCTTGCACGGTCCATTACATCACCGAATAAGGCCTCGGATACTTCATCGCGTTTATCAAGGTTGTCTCTAGCAGTTCTTAACAGTTCCTGGAGCTCGGAGTTTTCCTGTTCATATATTTCAACAGAGTAATCTCTTGTTCTATAAAATAGATTAGCTATGAAGAATATCCCGGCGACTCCTCCAAGGATTCTGAAATCATAGCTATAGCTTGCTAAGAAAGCAAAAAAATTCAGTACAAGCACTAAAATTAACGTATCCAAACTACTCTGCAATACTTTAACTTTCCAGTACTCCCTCTTCAAACGTTTAAGCAGGCCTTCAATTCTCATCGTCCCAACCCTCAGCCCAGATGTCGCATATAGTTTCAGAACTGTCTTCCTGCAAGTCTTCTTGTTCGCACAACTGCCTTATATCTAGCTGTATACTTTCAAAATCATCTCTATACTCATTTCTCTCCTCTCTCAACTGATCTGTCTGATTCTGCAAGTTTCCAACCTGTTCCTCCAGGCCTGACTCTTCCGACTCTATACTCTCTATCTCATCTTCCAATTCAATAGTTCTATTCTCCAGCTCTTCGTTTCTTTCTGTCAAAATTGTATTGTTTTGGTTTAAACTATCTATTTTGTTGTTTAGCTCTTGTATTTCTGTTTCTTTGTCGGATCTTTCTCCTGCTATTTCCTCAAACTGGGTTTGATATACTATAGATAACCCTACTAATAGTGATAGGCCTACGACTGTGGTTAGTAGGAGGAAAGGGTTTAATCTTCTTTTCAGTAGGAAATCCATCTCTAATATTATTGGGTTTTGCTAAGATTTAATACCCTGGAGCTATTTTTAAGTAGAATCTATTTCAAATAAGCTATATGTCCTCGGGCGGAGATTCTGAAACCTGCAAGTTTGGCCATACGTTCGTCCATTTTGACAGTCATGGTGGCGGTGTTTCAGGAGAAGCAGCAGACTTAGTGAATGATATCAAGAAGGGAAAGATTTCCAATCTGGACGAGCTCCGTGAAGAAGGAGGATCCATAATGAAGATAATGGGGCAACCTATCAGAAAGCTGAAAGGTAAGTCTGGAGGACAAGGAACAGGATATGGAGTTGTTTTAACAGCACCTGACAAATATGATGACGATTTAGGTTACAATGTTAGTCGCGTTACAGAATCAATATTTGTTTCCCCACAAAGCCAGTTGCATGATGAGTTCATGCAGAGAAAACAACAGGCTGAGCAACGTGTAAACCAGACTTTAAGCAATTTCTCAGATATTCTCGAAACCAAGCACTTACTTGAGCATGATATCAGAAAGTTAAGAAGCCGGGCAGAATCCTTCAACTCACATGATGAAGATATGCTTAAAGGAGATTTTGTCCAGCTTGTAGACGGAGCTGGAGCTGGAGGCCAAGGAGCAGATGAACAGGCCTTGAGATTCCTCAGAGACCAGAATATCTATCCGACGATTGTCGCAGATTTCATGGAGATGGACTCAGTTAATGACCTGAAGACCGCAAAGCAGATGGCTGAAGGGAAAGACGATAAGACTGCTGATGACTTTAATGACGGTGCTTTAGCAGATCTACCGAGAAATGAGAAGGCTATTCTTCGTAAGAAATACACGATGTATGAGAAATGGAAGGATATGTATGGTAGTGAGGTAAACCGCCGGCTTAAAGAGTTAAAAGCACAGCTAAGGAACATCGAACAAAGTATTGAGAAAACAAAAGACTGGTTAGAGCCTTATGTTAGAGATGTAGTGATGATAAATGAGATGGGCGACCAACAAGGTGATTTAACCAAATACTACGAATGGAAAGGCTACTCCTCAATGGAAAGACAACTTGAATTTATTTGCCACAAAGGATTCAAGAAAGAAAACGGAAGACTAGTTCCAGAAAGTGACGACGACAAGATTACTCATTACAGAATTATGCACATATTTGGCGTTCACGTAGTTACAGCGAAGGGCGAGCAACCGAATCAGCCGGGCGGAAGCTCAACAGGAGTGGTATTTTGGAGGCCTGCGGTAGTATGCAAACACGTCTTTGAAAACTTCTTTGAACCTAAGATTGAAGAAGCAGAGGAGCTAGTAGAGGAGATGCACAGCGAATACGTCGGCGATTTCAATGTCCATGAAGATAATCAGAAAATTAAGGAAGCTAGAAAGGAACAGGAGATATCTATCAGAGAACTTAGGGAAATGATTGAAGAAGAGCTAGATGAGCGAGTGGCAATAGAATTTTCTTCCAAGCTAAGGAGAGTAGAAGACGGACTTGACACAGTAGAAAGTATATCGGAAGACTTCTCAGAAGAACACCTTGAGGCCTTAAAAGAAGTATTAGATATCGATTTAGGAGAAAGCAGCGATAAAGATTCAAAAATGCTTAAAGGAGTAAATAAAGAACTAGCAAAGTTCACAGGCCAAACCGACCAATTTTATTTAGATGGCAGCGAACAAAATACGGCAATACAAGATATGATCACAGAGTTCAGATTCGAATTCTACTTCGACTACAAAATCGGATTCGGAATGAACACAATGAAATAAAAAATAATTATGTACCTGATGGATAAACTCAAAGAAAAATTTGAATCAGAAGATAAAGAAATTAATCCTCAGGAACTTAACTACAAAGTTGGAAATACTTCAGGCCTTGACATTGGGCAGGTTCCTGCAGAGCTCGCCAGAAGAGTTGGAGAGCTTGCTCAGCGAGGAGGCGGTGAAATGGAGATACAGGTAGAAAACCCTACTACATATCATATTGATAGAGCAGATCTCTACAGTACTATACAGGATTTAGGACTTGACGTATCTTTCCACGCTGACCCTAATGTAGGGTTTACCTCAGCTTACAAAACAGGTCAAGGAAGAGGATTTGACGTAACTCACAACTATTTCACAAACTATCTTCAAGAATTCGCTTCATTCAAAAAAGAAAAAGAGGAAAGAACCGACTTAGACTTCAGAATCTCAAGAATTAACCCTCATATCTCAACTGATGAAGAACCACCGCTAAAAGAAAGAATGGCGCAGGACGTAGGCCTAGATCCATTCGGATTCCCAATCAGCGAATATAATGAAGAATTTAGAGAGATGCGAGATCAGTCAGGGAAGAACATGTTCAGGAATAAAGAGTTCTTGGAGAACTTCTACAAGGCCTTCATTCTTTCAGAAGTAGATGACGAGTATCAAATTTATGGATTGTTCCAGAGATTTTCGCCAAAATTTAGAAGAGCTTGGAGAAGGGCACAGTCTGAGGCTGCTGACGATTTTTGGAATAACTTGTCAGAACTAGAAGGAGTAGATCCTGAAGATCAGCTTTTGGAGAAAGCTGCAATGCTACAGTCTGTAAGTATGCAGGACAGGGGTTCAGGCCTAAAATGGCGAGAGCTAATTGAAGATCACAACAAACTTGAGTTAGAAGAACCAATAGATTTGACGGAGATTTTGCCGGACGAACTATCAGAATTATCAGAACTTTCAGATATGTTTGAGATATCAAGGATAACAGATCTGGCCGATCTATTCCAACAAGCTAATAGAGTAAGGTCTGGAGATGATTTAAATAGGATAGGAGAATTGATTTATGAATTAAATAAGAACGGAGTTCAAATCGAGAAAAGAGTTCGGGGTATATTAAGAGATAGAGAGGATATAGAAAATAATGACATTGAAGAGAAAATTCAAGAACTTAATTTGCCTAGCGAACAGAACCTAAAAAAGCAATTCTTGCAATTGGCTGAAGAATCCATGGACAAACTTTGGGAGGGGAATGGAGATGATGAATTCTTTATATCTGTAGATACTAAACTAGGAGTTCTTCAAAGTCGACTTGATATTACACAGACCCAAATACAGGAAAGAGCCCAAGGATTTGATGAAAAATATAGCTTGGCCAAACATGCTGAGAAAGTAATGAGAGGTAACCCAGACTATTTTGAGGCTGAAGGTGCTGAGACAAAGTCTCCTGAAAGGAAGCATCAGGATCTTTTGAAGCAGTTGATTAATAGTTTTGAGCAGGCCTTATGGATGGAGTCTAACTTGTTCCATAAGATTATCCCAGCTTGGATGTGTACTTCTAATATTAAAGAATCTGTAGGAGAACAAGTCGTTCATGAAGGATGGGAAGCCCCAGAGTTCATTTGGGAGATACTTGTTGAAAGTAAGCATGGGGAAGTTGATTTTGGCGGAGACTATATTCAGAGGTTAGAGAGCAATGAGGCTTTCAAAAAGGATGTTTCGGCTGCTTCTGCTGCAGTGGTTGTTTGGAGCCATTTTACTCAGATTGAGTCAGAGTTTCATATGGATGGAAACCAATATGTGGAGGAAGATTCTAGAAAAGGGTGTACTTGGATTGAATGGATGAATGATTATGGTATTGGAGTTAATTTTGAGGCGATGAACGGTAGTGCTAATTCGCATTTCAAGTTGTGGAGGCCTAAAGATATGGTTGCAGCTTGTAGAGCGGTGAATATCACGGCTAGAAATGAGATTGGCGAACTTCATGATGATCTTTATGGGTGTCCTTTGAAGTTCACTATAGATATGGAGCATACTGCAAGTTTTGGAGTTGATCCTTGGAAGCAGATGGAAAAATTAGTCGAACAGGAGGAGTGGCTTGCGCAAAACAATGATTATGGTGTGCCTGTAGATGAAGACAGGCCTTTGGCTCAAATGGTGAGGATGTACCACCTTACAAAACCAGGTCATGAAAGTAGCCAGGGAACAGGGCATATACATGGGCCTTTCCGATGGGGAGATACACAGCTTTACACTTGGCTGCATGATATGGTGCAGAACGGGTTTACCCAAAGTGATGAGAGAGCTTCGATTATGTATGAAGTCGGTGGAGAGATGTCTGGAACTGTTCAGAAGGCTAAGCTGTCGATGAATATGATTGAGCTTGGAATTTCTCCTGAAGATCTTGATCCTGCAAGAGTTGATCCTGGAAGCGAGTATAGGGACGAGGAAGAAGCATTAATGGCGAGATTCTTCGGAATGGATAGGCCTTCATTTAACCGGGAATGGGCGAAGATTGAGCAGCATGCGTTTGATCCCTTGGAAGGTCTTCTAGAGGCTACTAATTTCAATTATACTTGGACTAGTACAGCTTCGCTCAAGGCAGATAATAATCCTCAGGAATTTTCAGGTGAAGAGTACCGTTAATTAAAATCTATCAGCGAGTTTAAGTGCTTCAGCATATAGTCTACGTTTAATTCTTTCAGTTGAACTATCTTTGCCAGTTTCTGCCCCTATAAATTCTGCTTGAATATTAGGTAAAACATGTTCCTGTAGTATTCTATCTTGCTCTATTGTGTAATCGCTACCGATAAAATGAATCTTTTCATCTCCGTCAATATTATCTCTTAGTTCCTTATATTCTTCTAACCTGTTTTTTTGGCCGTCCAATAACATTGTTGGAGGTAAATTCTCATGCCTCATTTTGCCTTTCACTTTTGATAATTCTTCTTCTGGGCCAAAAAAATGTATTTCATGTTCTGACATATTTCCGTACTCTATTAGATTGCTTTCATGTACCAATGACCAATCAGCTCTATCATCTATCTCGTCTTCAGGAGCTCCATTGAGGTAGATTATGTCAGGGCTGCTTTCTTCTACTAATGTTTGATATGAGTCAAATCTCCCTATGTAATCTCCACGAAGTTTGCCTTCATCCCACATCGGATAATATTCTTCACTCATTAGTACCTTCAAGTAACAAATATATGGGAAAGTTTTTAAGTCTGTTTCCATAAATAATTTTCGTGAGGCCTAATGAGTTCAAAGGATAAACTTCAGGATATGAGAGAGAAGTCAAAAGAGAGAAGGATGGAGGCTGCTCAAGAGTTCTCCGATAAACTGGTTGACAAACTAGGTGATAAGGTTAAAGTAGTAGCCGTGTGGGGTAGTGTTGCGAAAGGAGAGCATGGCCATGACAGCGATATAGATACTTTAGTTGTATTAGATGATACTAAATTAGAGAAAGATGTTCCTGACGATGCCAAACAGAAGATCAGAAAGAAAGTTACAAGTTTGGCGAAGGAAACAGATGATAGAATTACTATTCAGTATTTCCCATTCCTGACAGATTTCTGGGATTCTCTTAGAAAAGGAGAGCCACTAGCTATTGAAGCAGTGCGTAATGGAGAGCCTGTATATGATACAGGGATTTTTATGCCTGCTAAACGGCTTCTTCAGAGAGGTAGAATTTCTGGAACACAGGAGTCAGTCAGAAAAAGATTAAGAACTGGCGCAGCAGGATATAAGAAAGCAGAACAGACAGTTAAATCCTCAATACCTCATAAACTTGAACAAGCGATGGCTAGTGCAGGACAAGCACCAATCATGTTAGCAGGGAAGAACCCTCCAGCTAAAGAAAACGTACCTAACGTCTTAGAGGACATGTTTGTAGATGATATGCTTGAACAGGAATACGTTGAGATCGCTCAGGACATCTATGACTTCGGAGATTTAGGAGAAAAAAATCCTGAAGATGTAACAGGTAAAGCTGTAGACGAACATCTTGAGAAGACTGATAAGTTTATCAGAAGGATGCATGAACTCGTATCTCAAATGGGTGCAAGAAAAAAGGTCCAGAACATAGTGGAAGACTACAAAAAGTTCCTGAAAGCTAATGTTGCAGCGCTTAAATCACAGGATGTAGAGCCTCCAGAAGATAAGGAGGATCTTCCAAAGGCTGTAGCTGACAACCTTGATGTAGATGAGGAACATGTTGAAATGTTTGAAAAATGGGATCAAGTAATCTCAAAGATTAAGGAGAAAGAGTTGGATGACGTTGGTGAGAAAGAGCTTTACGAACTTAAATCAGATTCCAGGGACTTCATTTCCCAGGTTGGTAAAGATTTAAGGGATATGAAGGAAGATGAAGCTGAAAAAATAGCTCCAAATATGGATCCTTCAAAGATAGCAAAGGATGCTGGCGACAAGAAAATGCCTGATGCTAAAGATGCAGAACCAGAGGAGAAATAGGCCTTAGTTTTCTTCTGGGAATAAATAGTCGTGGACATGGGAGTGCTCCAGTTTCCAGGCCTTTTCTTTCATTTCTTCTTTCTTAATAAATTCAGGTTTTCCTTCCCAGCTACCGCTTTTTTCTCCGCCAGTTACTTTTCCGTGAAAGAAAAATGTGATGCCTCCATGATTATGTATATCTAGTAAGTCACCGAGCTCTACGTTGAAACCGGTTTCTTCCTTTACTTCTCTTTTAGCGGCTTCACGCAACTTTTCGCCTGATTTTATGAGGCCTCCAGGTAGTTCGTAATGTGGGTCTGAGTTCAGGACCAGGTAGTCGTCGTGTTTTCCCTCTGCTAATACTGCTACGCTTACTGGTGCCCAGAGAAACTTTCCAATGAATCTCATTAAAATTAGTCTCTCAACAGGTCCTTTGATGATTTTTCTAACTAGTTTCATGAACTCTACTGGAGCTTGGTTAAAGTTAAAGCCTTGTTATCACAAATACTGAACGTGAGAATCCTTTTTATCTGCACAGGTAACTCTTACAGAAGCCCCTTAGCTGAGGCCTTAATTAGAAAGTATTATTCTAATTATGAAGTTGAATCAGCTGGAGTCCATCCTAGTGACAAAGTAGCTGAAATCACACAAGATCAGCTTGAGAAGAGCGAGGCCTTGGAATATCTGAAGCCTGTTCCTGACAAGGTTTCTCAGCGGGCAATAACTCAAGCAGACAGGATAGTATGTATGATGCCAAAACATTCAGAATTTGTTAAGAGAAACTTTGATCTAAGCCCAAATAATGTTGAAGTATGGAATATTGAAGATCCCAACCATCCAGATACTGATTACGATAGAGCCTTCGAGAGAATAGAAGAAGAGGTCAAACAAATAGATGAGAGATAATTTAATAGAAGAGATAACAAATAATGGGGGAATCGGTTCTATAGAATCTTTTGAGGAGATTGACGAAGGCCTGAACTCTATTTACAGAATCAAGGCCTCAAAAGGAGATTTTATTGTTAAGGAACGAACGAATCAGAGAAATGATATTGAATGGTTCAGAGCTGAACCATTAATCTACCAAGAACTTCACAAACTAAGTATTCCGTCACCCCGAGTGGTTTTTTCTAAGCCTCAGCCAGGACAAGGTAATCCCTTCTTTGTAATGGAAAAGCTTGATGGAGTTAACCCTGAAGGCTTCAAAAAAGAAATTGATTACAAAGTTTTGAAATCTATAATTAAGGAAATTGGCAGAATTCTTGGTTTAATTCATTCAAACACAGGTTTCGAAGATTATGGAATGCTTGGAGGATTCCAAGGAGAGCTCGATAATGTCTATTCGAATGAAAAATGGAGTTCATCTATTATTGAGGATTTAGATGAACTAGAGGATTTGATAACTAAGGGTTGGGATAATCCGCCGGAAATTAATTTTCCTGAAAACAGTGAAATCAGAGAGAAGCTTCCTGAAAGGCCTGAATCCGTTCTTCTCCATCTAGATAACAGGCTTGATAATTTGCTGGTAGACGGAGAAAAGGTAACAGCATTTCTTGACTGGAGTCATCCTGAAGCCGGACATCATGAATATGATATAGTGCGGGCAGAGTATCTTCTGATTGACTACGATTTAGACTTCCTTTCCGGTGAAAAGAAAGACAAGCTTAGAGGGATTCTTTACGAGGCCTATGAAAGTGAAAAAAGTATCGATAGAGAAGGATTTAATGTGAGAAGACAGTTTTACAGAAAATTAACAGTTATCTGGATAATTGCAGGATTCCCTAATTGGGGTTCAAGATTTGATGAAGAAACTAGAAAAGAATTTAGAGAGGACTTAATTAAAAGAATAAGAGATGTAGGTCTCTAGGCCTCTTCTTCCTGCATTTCCTTAATCTTCTTCATACGGAAAGTCTCTTCTCTTTCTCTTTCCTCAAGTAGCTGCGATACCTTATCAAGGCCTTCCTGCATTTCCGGAATGATTTTGTGTTCTAAAGCGTTTACTCGTCTCTTTGTCTTCTCTATTTCATTTAGCAACCTCATAATCTTAGTCTGCGTCTCTGCTGCATCTACGACTTTCTCTAAAAGTTCTTCGAATTTCTCTGCCGTTGCATCTATCCTTGCAGAAGAATCTGTAAGACCGTACTCTCTTTCCATTAAGCCTCTGCTGACCTGTATTGACTCAATTTCAGGTACTTTTACACCCATTATATTCTGTGATTCAAGTTCGATTTCCGAGCCATTTTCAGTGTTCAATGCATTGGCTTGGATTGAGGCCTCTCCATCGTATACCTCTGTGAGAAGAAGTTTAAGCCTGGCTTGGCTGTATAAGTTGGCGAGTTCTTCATTGACGTTTTTAGCTTCGCCAACTACTTCCATGAACTCATGGATAAGGCCATCTCTTTTCTGCTCAAGAATTGAGTGACCGTTTTCCGCTAAGTCAATTCTCTCTTTTAACCGGAGTTCTTCACTTCTTGTAGGTTTTACGTCTTGACTCATATTTTTAAGCCCTCTAGTTGAACTCTGGGTTTCTGTCTTCCAGTTTTTCTTCTCTGAGTTCTCTGTCGATTCTTGTTAGTTCATCCATTGGAACGATTGAGAGTAAGTCCCATGCGAGTTCAAGAGACTCTTCAATCTGACGGTTGCCATTGAATCCCTGATCCACGAAATGTTTTTCGTACATATTGGTGAACTTGAGGATTTTCTCATCTCTATCTGAAAGAGCGTCTTCTCCAACGATTGCTACAAGATCTCTCAGGTCCTGTCCTTCTGCATACAAAGCATATAGTTGGTCCTTGACGTCTCCATGGTCGCCTCGAGTGTAACCTTCTCCTATACCATTGTCCATCAGTCTGGAAAGGCTTGGAAGCACATCGATTGGAGGTGCTATATCTTGGTTGTCGAGGTCTCTGTCAACTACAATCTGGCCTTCTGTAATATATCCTGTAAGGTCAGGAATAGGGTGTGTCATATCGTCTCCAACCATCGTCAAGATTGGCAACTGTGTAACACTTCCCTCACGGCCATCAATAATCCCTGCTCTCTCGTAAAGGTTTGCAAGGTCTGTATACATGTATCCTGGGTATCCTCTTCTACCAGGTACTTCTTCACGTGCTGCACTTACCTCTCTAAGTGCGTTACAGTAGTTGGTCATATCGGTCATAATTACAAGTACTTCCATTCCCTTCTCATATGCCAGGTACTCTGCAGTTGTCAAAGCCATACGCGGGGTAATAATTCTCTCCGGTGCTGGATCTGAGGCCTTGTTCAGGAACATTACGCTTCTTTCAAGCGCTCCAGTACTTTCAAGTTCTTCGATGAACTCTTGGCTTTCTTCTTCTGTAATTCCCATTCCTGCGAATACTACAGCGAACTCTTTGTCTCCTTTAATATCTGCCTGTCGTGCGATTTGCATTGCAAGTTCGTTGTGCGGTAGGCCTGATCCTGAGAATATTGGGAGTTTCTGTCCTCGGACTAATGTGTTCATGACGTCGATTGTTGAAACGCCTGTCTGGATGAAGTCTTCTGGTAGTTCTCTGCTGGATGGGTTGATTGCTTCTCCGACAATATCTCTTTCTTCATCTGGGATTACTTCTGGCCCGTTGTCGATTGGCTGGCCTTTACCATCCAGTACTCTTCCTAGTAGGTCTTCGGTTACAGGCATCTTTACGTTTTCATTCATAAAACGTACTTTGGCATCTTGGCCAATTCCCTGTGTCTCTTCGTAGACTTGGATAATTACAACGTCTTTAGAAGTTTCTAGGACTTCTCCTTGTTTGACGTTTCCGTCAGGTGTTTCGATTTCTACAATATCTCCGTAGGCGATATCCTCGGTCTTTTCTACAAAGACTAGAGGGCCTTTAACTTCGCTAATTGTCTTGTATTCTTGTTGTACCATTTTATCTTACCTCCTCAAACTCTTCGTTCATCTGATTTTTGATTTCTTCCTTTACATCTAGGAAGTCTTCACTGGTCGCTAACTCACTGATCTGGTTCTTACTGCTCAATGAGATGATATCCTCGACCATCGCCCCATCTTCTAGTGCATCGTAGGCCTCATCAGCCCAATCAAGAATCGTCTCCAGTATATGGAATGTCTTTTCTGGAGGGCTGTACTCATCAACTGGATGGAAGGCATTCTGTTGTAGGTAGAACTGTTTAACCATTGTACCGACTTCTAGAGTTAGTCTTTCTCTGTCAGGTAATGCGTCCTTTCCAACAAGCTGTACTGTTTCCTGTAGCTCTCCGTCCTTCTGCAGAATGTCTCTCATTCTTTGGATGTTAGACTGCCAGTCTTCATTTACTTCATCTTCAAAGTGATCAGCTAATTTATCTTTGTATCCTGAATAGCTGTCATCCCAGTTAATAGATGGGAAGTGCCGCTTCTCAGCTAGGTCGGAGTCAAGCGCCCAGAAGTTTTTCACCACTCTTAAAGTGTTTTGAGTTACCGGCTCCGAGAAGTCGCCTCCAGGTGGGCTGACTGCTCCAACAATTGAGACTGAACCCGGTTCTTCTACGCCTAGGGGTTCAACTCTTCCTGCTCTTTCATAGAACTCTGCAAGTCTTGAGGATAGATATGCTGGATATCCTCTTTCTCCGGGCATCTCTTCCAGTCTTGCGGATACTTCACGCATTGCTTCTGCCCAACGGCTCGTTGAGTCTGCCATCAGTGCAACGTCGAGACCCATGTCTCTGAAGTACTCTGCAATTGTAACTCCAGTATAAATTGAGGCCTCTCTAGCTGCTACAGGCATGTTGGATGTGTTTGCAATTAGTACTGTACGATTAATGATTTTATCTCCTGTCTGTGGGTCTTCCAGTTCTGGGAACTCTTCCAGTACTTCTGTCATCTCGTTCCCACGTTCTCCGCATCCGATGTATACAATGATGTCTGCGTCTGAGAACTTTGCCAGGCTTTGTTGTGTTACTGTCTTTCCTGTTCCGAATCCCCCAGGTACTGCTGCAGTACCTCCTTTAGCCAGCGGGAATAACCCGTCAAGCACTCTCTGTCCTGTTACAAGCGGTACTTCTGGCTTCAAGTCTTCTCTTGCAGGCCTTGAGTCTCTAATAGGCCATTCCTGTCTCATAGAGATTTCTTCGCCTGAGTCAAGCTCAACTACTGTTTGCTTGACTGTGTGTTCACCAGACTCTACATCCTTTACTTCTCCACCTTCTGAATTTGGGGGAACCATTACTTTGTGCTTTCCGTAATCTACTTCTACTGTTCCAATTACGTCTCCTGACTCTACTGTGTCTCCTTCTTCTACACGAGGTGAGAAGTCATATTCTTTATCTGGACTGATTCCTGGTGCATCTTCTCCTCTCTCGATGAAGTCTCCACTTATTTTCTGAAGCTCTTCCAAAGGCCTCTGAAGCCCGTCATAAATGCTTCCCAGAAGTCCTGGACCGAGCTCTACGGATAGTGGTTGTTCTGTGTTTTCTACTGGTTCTCCTGGTTTTACTCCTGTTGTGTCTTCGTAGACCTGGATGTAGGATTTGTCCCCTTCGATCTGGATTACTTCTCCCATCAGGCCTTCGTCTCCAACATAGACCACGTCGTACATCTGTGGCTGCATGTCGGTTGCGATGACTACAGGTCCTGCGACCTTGTAGATTTCGCCGTCTGCGTTCTCTTTTTTAAGTTCTGATTGTTGTGCCATAGTATTGTTTTTTCCCTCTGTTTAACCTGTTATGTCTGCGCCAATCGCTCTCTTGATTTTCTGTTGAAGTCTTTCGCTTTCTGCTTCTTCCGAAAGACCTATTACGATTGGATCGACTGATGTTTCAATTAAGTTTTGTGTCTTTCTTGATGATTCTGTGATAAGACGTTCTTCAGTGATAATTATTCCAAGTTCCTCCTTTTCTAGGCATTCGGCTATTTTATCGTCAAAGTTTTCTGGAACATAGCTTTTCTTTATACCAGCTAGTCTGAAACCTAATGTAAACTCTTCTGAGCCTATAACTGCTATCTCCTTTTTCTGTTCCTTATCCATTTTTTAGACAGTCACCAAGTTGTTTCTGATTGTATCATTGTTTTGGATTCCGGTTTCCTTTGCTCTAGAAATAATCCTCAAGTTATCTATCTCAATTTCTTTAGCAACAATATATCCTATCACTGATGAAAGGCCTAAAGGCTCTCTGTGCAGTGATTGTAAAGCTCTTTCCAGTCTATCTTGCTTTATTTTTGTCTCAAACTCTTCTAAGTTATCTGCCTGTACTTCTGTAAGATTCTCAGCAATATCTAAGGCCTGTTCGAAATCAGTTTCAAGCAGTTCCTGTAGCTCTTCTTTGTGATTAAACAGTCTTGACTTGATTCCTTCTGTATCTACATCGTATTTTTTCATTCTTAGCGCTAGCTGCAGATCTTGGTTGAACTGCTCTTCTTCAACAAATCTTTGGAACTCTTTGCTTCCTGAATTTTCAGCTAAGGCTCTTAGTTCTTCAGAATAAACTCTGTCAAGGCAGTCTTCAATTTCTTTCACTGTTTCACATTCTTCAATTTCTTCTTTATAATTGAAGTCAGAATCACTGAAATCTAGTTTACTAATTAACTCTTCTTTTGAGTCTTCTCTTATTTCTTCAAAGCTGAGGCCTAATGTTCCAATAGGATAAAGAATTTGTTCAATATTCTGTGTTTGGTCTGTATCTTTCCATCTAATAATTCTCTTAATATTGGTTATATCAAAACGCCTCAGGTATACACGGATTAAAGGCTTAGCGTCTTCTGATGAGATCTTCATCAAATTTTCGTAAGTATTTGCTAGGTTTAGATTAAGTGCCCTTTCAATCAAGGCAGCACCATCGTATTCTCCACCTAATTCATTGATTTCTTTTTTGTAACTCCCTTCCTCCATTTTACGGGAAATCTGGTTAACATCCATTTTCAGCAAGTTATCGTATTCTCTTTCAGTGAATAGTTTCTTCTTTTTAGCTGAAACCCTTGCATACATGTAAGGATAGTCTTTAGGTATTACTGATCGAATAATAACTTAGCCACCTCTCCACGATGATCATTCTTGAACTCTTGCTCAATTCTATCAAAGGTAAGATTGATAGATTTCTCACTGTTCTCTGACTCAAGAATAAACCCTTCATCTTCAATCTCCTCAAAATCCTGGTTTACAACAGCTTCAAAGTCTTTAGAACCCTTAACCAGGCCTACCTCAAAGTTAGCGGAATCAATTGCTGACTTTACCATTGACTCTCTCTTATCTTCCGACAGGTCAGATAGTTTCTCTCTAAACTCTGTGAATACTTCATCTATCTCGGACTGCTTTGTTTCCTGGACTTTTTTCTTTGAATCCATTTTGGTCTTGGAAATCTCTTTTTTCCTCAAGGCCTTTTTCTCTTCCTCTATCTCGGATTCTGTTCTTTCATTAATTTTTTCGGCTTGCTCTTCAGCTTCTTCAATAATTTTATCTCTTTCAGATTCTCCTTCTTCTCTTATTTCTTCAGCTTTTTGCTCTGCTTCGTCCAAGATTTCGTCTGTTACCTGTTGAAGTCCCATAATATCCTCTTTTTTGTGTTGAATAGTAAGTGTTGGAGGCCCCTTGAAAGGGCCTCATTTAAGTTGGTTTAAATGAATCCTGCGATGACTAGTGCGACAACTAATCCGAAAATTACAATTGTTTCCGGAATAGCTACAAGAATCAGGACTTTACCGAAAAGACTGTCGTCTTCGGCTAGTGCTCCGATTCCTGCTGTCCCGATCTTTGCCTGCGCCCAAGCAGTTGCGAGGGCTGCGACGGCGATCGCGATTGCTGCGCCTAGTGCTGCGCCAAGTTCTAGTGCCATTGTTTTAGGTTTTCACCTCGAAATATAGATTTGTTGAAGGCGTCAAGGCCTTCCCTGTGGAGACCATTTAGTTACTGCCTCCGAATGGACTGTATTTTCTTCCTCCGCCTTCGTAGAACCATCCGAACTGTTCTACGTAGTGGAGTCGGATTCCCTGGAGGAATCCTTCCATGATTTTGATGAATGTTAAGATTATGTGTCCTACGATTAGGATTAATGTTCCTCCTGCTAGGCCTGCTAGTGTTCCTGATGCAAGTGCTGGGCCTGCGATGGCGTTAACTGTTCCTGCCAATGTGTAGGCCGCCATACATACTCCGAACAGTCGGAGGTAGGATAGGATGTTTGATACAAGGCTTGGGATTTCTACTAATGCTTCAATTCCTTCTCCCTTGTACATCATAATTAACGTTGGGATACCGATTCCTAGGCCTACTAGGTATCCCGGTGTTGTTCCAAATGTTGTTGCTGTGAAATATGCTGCTACGGCTGCTATCTGTAGGAAAATCCAAGATATTTTTGTGAAGATTGCTTCCATGACGCCGTGGTGGATGTATTCGTTGTATGCTCCAATCAGTAGTCCTAGGTTGACGTGTGCTACGCCTATTCCTATTGTTATGTAGAATATTTCTGCCCACCAGTCAGCTCTGTAAAATGGTGACTCGTAGATTTGGAAGCCGAACATTTCTCCGTAAATTAGGCCGAAGATGAATGTTGCTGCTGAAGTCCAAAGCAGTGCTTTGAACAGGTCTGCGGCTTGTGGGAACAGTTTCATTCCTGCGAGGAATACTATTGCTGTTGTAAGACCGTATCCTGCGTCACCAATCATAAATCCGAAAAACAATGGGAACGTCAGCAGAATCAGGAAACTTGGGTCAAGCTCACCATATTTAGGCCTAGACATCAAACTTGTCAGGCTTTCAAACGGCTGAACCACACTGTTGTTATCGTATTTTACTGGAGGGTTCTCTCCATCTTCCTCTATTTCTATATGTACTTTGTTGTCCGTTGAAGCTGTAACTGATTTCTTGAACTGTCCTTCTTTCTCTGATGGGATCCATCCTTCAACTATGAAGCTCTTCTTTGTGGTAGCAAAGCTTAATGGTGCTTCAGCTTTCTCTATTTTCTGAGATAGAAAGTTTTCAACATAGTTTAGTTTCTGACCCCAATTAGTCTCTATATCTTCTATAACGTTTTCAGTTGATCTAATTTGTTCTTCGATTTCTGAAATTTGGGAGTCAACTGAACTGATTATCTGATCAGGGGTCCCTGATTCAACAGGTACGTCGTATTCTTTCTTGATAAGGCCTTGCAGTGATTCTTCTACATTTTTTTCTTCTTTAGACATGTATGCAAGTACTGAGGCCTCTTTTCCATGGAATATTTCGTAGTTTCGTGAGCCGTAGATTTCCTTGAATTTTTGCTCATCAAACTTTAGGATACGGTAATCAAGTGACTTAGTTTCCTCAAGTTCTCTTAGATCAACATTTGCGCCTGAAAGTTTTGTAAAAGTCTTCTTTTTCTGTATTAAATTTTCTTTCTCTGCCTCTAAGGAGCTTATATTGGACTCAGCATCTTTAACTTGTTTATTTATGTTAGAAATGTTTTCTCTTATTTCTTCAACTGAGGCTTCTTTAGTGGAGTTAACATTTATTTTGGATAAAACTGCTCTGATATCTACGAGTAGCTGGGAAATTTCTTCTGAACCTTCCATAGGGCTTCCGGTCTCTAACTCGCCGTCGTACTGGTTAAAATCCATCAGACCTAAATCATGGAGACTGTTTACTACGTTCTCCATCTGTGTCTTTGGAGCAGTTACTGAAACTTTAGTCATATCTTCAGGCCTGATAAATTAATTCACCCTAAGAACTCTTCTTCAAACTTATTATTTAGGAATTCAACCGCTTCGTCACGGTTCTCTGAGGCCTGACTCCTTAAATCTGAGGAAGTATCTTCTGCTTCATCTAGAAGCTCTTGTTTCTCTTCCTCAATTTTTTCTTCAAACTTTTTCAGCTCAGTTCTCTTTTTCTCTTCAGCAGTATTTTCTGCCTCTTCAATTATTTTTTCGGCTTTTTCTTCTGCTTTGCGGATAATATCCTTTTTAGTCTCTTTTGCCTCTTCGACAATTTCCTCTGCGTCAGTCTCCGCACTCTGCACTTTTTTCACTACGTCAGCCATCGTACAAAAAGAATCCTTTGAAAAGCTTATAAAAACGACCACAAGACAAAACCAAGGCCTCTTTAAAAAAGTTGTTGTAGTTCCCTGAGTAATTCACAACTAATAAGTATAAAACAAAAATTCTGCCTTATGAAAGAAAGAGACCTCAAAATCTATGCGCCAGAAGGAGAACCCAAGATGGACGACCAGGTCTTCTTCAATCCAGAGATGCTGGAAAACAGAGACCTCTCACAGATAGCAGCAAAAACATTCTTCCAAAAAATAGATATAGAGAACCCAAACATCGCCGACCTATTAACTGGAACAGGGATCAGAGGCCTACGATACGCAGACCTAGGAGATTTATACCTGAATGATGCAAATCCTAACGCAGTAGAGGCCACAGAAAAAGCACTGAAAGAAAACAGTGTAGAGGCCTCAGTAGAGAACAAAGATGCCAATGTATTCTTGTCTGGAAAACCAGGGTTCTTCCATTTTATCGATGTTGATCCTTACGGGCCTTTCACACCGTTTCTTGACTCGACAGCTCGAGCAGCAAACTACAACTCATTTGTAGGCCTGACAGCGACTGATAACTCGGCGCCGACCGGAAGCTACCCAACAGTATGCGAAAGAAGATACGGCAGCAAACCTCTGAAAAACGGGTTCATGCACGAAACCGCATTAAGGATCTACTTGAAAGAGGTTTTCAGGAACCTTGCACGTTACGACAAATGCTTCGATCCCAAGTTCTGCTACCAATTCAAACATTATACACGCGTAATGGGCAGAGTCACAGAATCCAAGAAAAGAACCAACAAGAATCTAGAAAACATTGGTTATCTAAGTTACTGTGACAGCTGTGGATGGAGAAAACTAGAAAGAGTCCAAGAATGTGGGCATTGTGGAAAAGATGTAGAACACGCAGGCCCTCTATGGACAGGAAAAATAGCAGACTCAAGATTCACAGAAAAAATGCTCGAAAATATTCCAGGCGAATGGGAGGCCTCAAAAGAAATACTCGAAAAAGTCCACGCAGAATCAGAAATAGTAACACCATTCTACGACCTCCATGAACTAGCTTCACGCCACGACGTATCTGTCCCAAAAAGAGACAAAGTCATAGAGGCCTTAGATGAAAAAGGCTACCCAGTTTCAAGAACACATTTTGGGCCCACAGGGATAAGGACGGATGCACCACTGGAAGATATTCTAGAGATTATTAGATCAAATAAACAAAATTAATTTATAATTATATTGTAACTAGACCAATATGGCTTTATCTGGTTATTTCTATAGTCTCTTTTCACAGTTTTTTGGATTTTTATCTAATCTAGTTAGTAATGAAATCTTTCTAACTATTATGGCTGGTGTTAGTGTGTATGTGGCAGGCAGATTAATTGTGAGAGTCATTGTTGAGCCAATTCATGAAATTTCTAAAATGAGAGGGAGAATTGCAAGTAACTTGGTATACTATGGTAATAAAGCAGCAAATACTGGAGTGATTGATGAAAAGGATAGCGAGGAAGTTAGGGATCAGTTGAGAAAAGATGCTGCTGATTTATTGGGAGCTGCTCATAGGGTTATATTCTACGGATTTTGGGCTCGACTAGGTTTAATACCAAATAAACATAAAATAGATGAATCATCAGGAGACTTGATTGGATTATCAAATAAAGTCGGAGGTAAGATAAATGAAGAAAATTGGGAGGATATCAAAAATATTAGAGAAAAATTAAACCTAGAATTTTCTAGAGGTATTCTTGATAAGCTGGAAGAAAAAGTATCGTAGCAAATACAAAATTTTTATTTAGTTTTATTTCGAAAGGTTCTAAAGCTCTAAAAAATTAATCTATAGAATTAGACAAGAAAAAGACGATTGCCTAATTTATGAGAATATAGAGATTATTGTCCCCGAAATTCCAGATTTTAATTCTGATAATTCTTGCTTTAGGTTTTCTAGTTGTTCATCTTTATCTGAAATCTCACTTTCTAAACTCTCTATCTCAGATTCCTGGTCTTTAACAGTACTATTTAGCTCCGATACGCGTCCTTCGAGCTCATTCTTACGCTCTGTTTCAATCAAGGTATAATCGTACTCTGTAGAAGTTTTTTGGCCTCCATCATTTTCTATTGGGTCTACTGTGTTAGAATATTCAAGTTTCGTCATGCTAGTTAGATTTCTTGAAGGATTGCTGTCCTGTACTACAATAGACAGGCTAACTGTATCTGAATAAGAGGATTTCGGTATTTTTCTAGTTATACAAGGGTCATCTTCTTCCAATCTATAATTTGGGTGCGATATGCCCTCATAATAATTTAGTTCAGCACTTTCTTCATGCTCTACTTCTTCAACACACATTTCAATGCTTCGATTTTCTCCAAATTTAATCTCTTTATCAGATATTGCTTTGCTCAAAACACCTACTTCTTCGACTTCGTAAGTTTCACCGAAATTATCACTAACCTCAGTAATATTAGGTTCTTGATATGCTGTTACAGCAGTTGAAAATACTAAAACAAGAACTGTTAGAAAAAGATATCCTCTCATAGAAAGATCTTAGTAGAGTTATTTAATAAAATGTTGGTTAGAGGCCTGTTAAGGCCTCCTCGTGTGCCGCTCTCCGTGATTGGAGGCGTTTTAGTTGCTTTTTTCTTCTAGTTCGTCTTCTAGGCCTAGTTTTTCTGCGAGTTCTTTGTAGCGGTTTCTGATTGTGACTTCTGTTACTCCTACTACGTCTGCTACTTCTCTCTGTGTTCGTTTTTCTCCTTCTAGGACTGCTGCGATGTAGAGTGCCGCAGCTGCGAGGCCTGTTGGTCCTTTTCCGGATAGTAGGTCTCTTTCCCTTGCTTCTTTGAGAATGTTTCTTGCTCGTGCCTGGACTTCTCCTGAAAGTTGGAGTTTTCCGGCGAATCTTGGTACGTAGTCCTGAGGCTTTGCAGGTAAAATCCTGAGACCTAGTTCTCTTGCTACGTAACGGTATGCGCGTCCGATCTCTCTTTTTTCAATCCCGGAGGCGTCGCTGATTTCGTCGAGTGTTCTTGGTGTTCCTTGTTTTCTTGCGACGATGTAGATCAGTGCTGAAATGATTGACTCCATGCTTCGTCCTCTTACTAGGCCTTGGTCTACTGCTTTTTCGTATAGTCTTGCTGTTTCTTCATGCACTGACTCTGGTAAATTCAAGTTGGAGATCATGGAGTTGAGCTCGCTTAGTGCGAAGCCCAGGTTTCTGTCTTTACTTTTGGTTAGTCTTTTGTGCCATTTACGCAGTCTGTAGTATTGGGCACGTTTGTTTCCGCTTACTTTGTATAGTTCTCCTGATCCTTTTCCGATTTCTGTGGAGATTCCCATGTCGTGTTTGGTGTATGTTAGTGGTTGTCCGGCTCTTGCTTTCTTTTCTTTTTCTGCTGCGTTGAATGCTCTCCATTCTGCACTTTCGTCGATACGGTCTTCGTCCATTACGTATCCACATTCGATACAGATGAGTTCTCCTTTTGCGCTGTCTTCTTCGAACCGTTGTGATTCACATTCTGGACAGGTTAGTACTGTGTCTCCTTCTTCGGCTTCCTCTTGGACTACTTCGTAGCCTTCGTCTCCTTCTTCGAGTTGTTCTTCATCTGTTACTTCCTCTTCTCCTTCTTTTTGGTCTTCGTTTTCTTGTTCTTCTTTCCATTCCTCAGGGATGTCGTATTCATCGATCTGTCTCCTAGGAATGTTCTCTACAGAATCTTCACTCATTTTTTAGAATTAAACCTCGTAATATAATATAAAGATTTCCCGTACTTTTATATATCTTTCGCTGTCTTGAATGACTTTTCAGTAGTTACAATAAGATTTTTTGTTTTCTCACACCTATCAGTGGTAATTTAACTGGGGGCGCATAACATTACAGTATGACAAGTGAAACCTTGAGAGCAAAGAGGGAGATACTGCTTGTAGCTATTGCACTAATTCTAGGCAGCATATTCATTATATTCCCATTCCTTGACGCGATAATCTTGGCAGTTGTCACAGCTTATCTGCTCTCAATGCTTCACGAAAACCTGACACATTACATTAAGAGTGAGTTACTATCAACAGTAGTCATTATTTCAGGCCTTTTAGCAACTATATCAGGAGGAATATACCTCTTTTTCTCAAATATTTTTGAAATAATTCAGAGACTAAATGTTTTCACTGACTCAATGGAAGAGCTCTTCCTTTCAACTATAGAACCATTGAACCTTCCGCCATACATATCCAGTAATATAAGCGATTTCTTCAGCCAGGCCTCAAGCTTTACAACAGACTTTCTACTGGGTTTATTCACTTCAATGCCGTATTTCCTGATTCAAACTGGTATATTTCTGGTTGCTTCAATCTATATCTATAAAGACAGGAAAAGGATTTACACTGCATTCGATGAGTTAATTGATGATCTGCCTGAGACAGAGTCACGGATCATAAGATCTATAGTCGAATCAATAGACCAGATATTTAGAGGAGTATTCCTCACACAGATGATGGTAGCCGGTATAATGGCTGTTCTGGCAGCAGCAGGATTCTATATTATAGGCTCTCTTACAACTCCAATACCTTTAGTACCATTATGGGCCTTACTTATTGGAGTATTCGCAATTATACCGATAATCGCAGCTTTTATGGTCTATACGCCTCTTGCACTTTACTATTTAGTGGCAGCTGAACCCTTGAAAGGTTCAATGATATTCCTTTACGGCATTATAGTACTACAAATTCTGCCTGAAATCCTGTTTAGGCCTTGGGTTGGGTCAAGAAATCTGAATGAGCACCCTTTAATTATTTTCATAGGCTTTATTGCAGGTCCATTGGTATTTGGCGTTAAAGGAATAATAATTGGACCATTAATGTTGATACTGACAAAACAGTTTATACTGAACTACGCTGATCTAGTTTCCGGACAGGACTGACACCACAGTTACAGTTATTGGCTCCACAGCTGGGGCAAACTAGTTTCCAACTCATTTTCTCAGTTGTAACCGGGTCTAGAAAGCCTGAAACTTTAGCATCCAAATGAAGCCCGAGATTCTGTAACTCTTTATCATCTGTTATCAGCTCAACATTTTTGTCGAGAGCAAGTGCTAATAGCTTCTGATCAACTTTTGAGGCCTCTGAATTAATCTCTTCAGCCTTCTCATTCACCTTTTCAAAACTCTCGTCTGAAGCTGTGTATGTTTCTATCTGGAAGCTGTGGACTGAAGTAGAAGCTTTCCTACTCTTTAACTCTTCCATTACTCCAGGTACTGTAATTAAATCCTCATTTAGGCCTCGGCCATGTATTATGACATTGGCATCTACTGCTTTCACATTCGCGTTTTGAAGTGGCTATAGTTAAAAAATCTTGTTAACTGATTAATTACTGTGATTAATCTATGAGTTTACCTAAAGCAGCTATTGAAAGAATAATTAGAGGTGCTGGAGCAGAAAGAGTTTCCGGCGACGCAGTAGAAGAACTAAAAGATGCAGTAGAAGACCTGGCTGAAGAAGTGGCTTCAGACAGCGCAAAGTTTGCGGATTACGCAGATAGAAACACTGTAAAAAAAGAAGATGTCGACATGGCGGTGCAGCACTGATATGCCTAAACAGATCGAAGCATCATCGGTTAGAAGCGGATCAATGGTTATGATTGAGGGAGAACCATGCGAAGTCCGTTCAATGAGTAAATCAAGCCCGGGAAAACATGGATCGGCTAAATGTAAGATTAAAGCCCGTGGAATCTTCGATGGTAAAGACCGCCACATCACAAAGCCTGGAGACTCTACAATGATTTCTCCAGACGTAGACAAGAAAGAAGGCCAGATTGTCTCAAAAGACAGTAACATTGCACAAGTAATGGACATGGACACCTATGAGACAGAGGAAATGGAGCTTCCAGAAGACCTCGATGTTGGAGAAGGAGAAAACATCAAGTTCTGGGTAGTTGATGACAGAGTCCTGGTCAAAGGAAAGAAGTAAATAACTACTAAATCTCTTTTCCCCAGTTTTTTACCCCTACTTTTTATCTTCAATTTAATCTAAACAATTCTTTATGGAGCTAGAGAAATTAAGGCAGAGAGCAATAAAGGAATTCTATCCGGATGAGGAAGAGCTACAGGAATCTCAAAGAATATTTGAGAAGATAGAAGCCTTTATCCAAGAAGAGTACGGACTTGACTCACATTTTGCAGGCTCGGCATCTAGAGGCACGTGTATGACGGGAGATAAAGATATTGACGTATTCATACTTTTCCCGGAAGAAACTGAAAGAAGAGAACTTGAAGAGACAGGCCTAGAAATCGGGAAAAAAGTGTTTGAAGAAATGGGGGAAGACCATCACGTGGAATATGCTGAGCACCCATACACCAAAGGCCATTTTGAAGGACATGAAGTAGAGATAGTTCCTTGTATTGATACTGACCCGGAGAAAATCAGGAGCGCAGTAGACAGAACACCTCACCATACTCGCTGGGCAAAAAATAATTTAGACAGCAAGCAGAGAAAAGACGTAGTTATGTTAAAGGCCTTTTTACAGGCTAACGATTTGTATGGTTCTTCACTCGAAGTTCAAGGATTTTCAGGTTATCTATGTGAAATACTGGTATCTTACTATGGAAGCTTTGAAGAACTAATTGAGGAAGCTTCTGACTGGATTGAAGAAAAACGCATAGACTTTGATAACTCTGGTGAAGAGTTCCAGTCAAGCTTTGTTGTTGTCGATCCTGTTGATCCTGGTAGAAATGTTGCCGCAGTGATGACTGAAGAAAATTATGCAAAATTTATTTTCGAGGCCTACAAGTTGAAAAAAGGTCCAAGTTATTCAAGTTTTGAACAGGATTCAGATTTCAGCGAGTTTGAGTTAAAGAAAGAAATTGATCGGAGAGGGGATCTGCTGGTTCTACAGTTTGAAAGGCCTGAACAGGTTAATGATATTCTTTATCCTCAGCTTAGGAAGTTGAAAAAATTGATTTTAAATAAACTGGAGAAGGCTGATTTCAGAATCTACAGTTCAGGAGAACATATAGACAATGAGGCCTGTAGAATATTTATTGAGCTTGAACGACATTTACCTGAGAATAAAATCGTTAAAGGCCCACAGGTTTTCCATAATACTAAACACTTAGATCAGTTCACTGAAAAGTATGATAATGTTTTTGTAGAAGGTAATCGTGTCTGCGCTAAAACAGTTAGAGAGTTCACTGATGCGCAGAAATTTATCAAGGATTTACTTGATGATGAGGCCTCACAGCTAAAAATGAAGGGAGTTCCTAATCATTTGGCTTCCAAAGTTGAAGAGTTCAAATTTGTTGACCCATTAAATGGAGGGGATAAATGGTTAAAGTATCTCTTCAAAAAATTCAACTGTGAAATAAAATGAGCTTAAACATTGTAATAGGTCTTTCAGGTGTAGGAAAAGGAACAGTACTAGAAGAGGCAATGCTGTTATCCGATCAAGAATATGAAGTAGTAAACTATGGTGATAAAATGATGGAAACAGCCAGAGAAAGCCATGGGGTTGAGAACCGCGGTGAGATGAAAGAGTTGGATGTTGAAACTTACAAAGGTATACAGGCAGAAGCTGCAGAAAAGATCTTCGAAATGGCAGAAGATAGTAATATTATTGTAGATACACATGCAGCAATTAAATCACCTCACGGATATATTCCGGGCCTGCCAAAATGGAGTATTGAACAGTTAGATCCAGATAAAATCATAATGTTAACTGCTAAGCCTGAGGAAATCTGGAACCGTGTTCAAGAAGATGATGACCGTGACAGAGAACATGAATCAGCAAGTGGTATAGCCGAATATCAGCATGTTGCCCGTGAAATGGCCTCAACAGGTTCAGTTTTGACAGGAGCTTACCTTAAGATTATTGAGAATCCTGATGGTAAGGCTGAGAGGGCTGCAGAAGAGCTTGTTAAAACTTTGAAGGCCTAAAACTCTCTTTTTTCTTTATTTTTCGTTTTGCAGATAGTATTTTGGGCTGATTATAACTGTGTAAGTTGATACAATTGAGGAAAATGCTCTTCCTATAATGAATCCTGCAATCCCTAGGCCTCTTAGCACGCCGCTTGAGGCTGCTGCAATTCCTAGCAGTGTGAATGAAAATAGTAGTAGTATTGTGACTTCCTTTTTGTTTGTTCCTGAGGCTTTAAACGATTTTTTGAAGCTTTTTACTGTTTCATTCTCTGTTAGTGCTATAGGTAAGAAGTAAATTCCATAAACAAAGGTGATAACAGCCATCAAAGATATTAGACTGCCTATAATAATGCCTACGAAGCTTCCGGTTAAGATATGTAGGCCTGCACCAAGGTAGAATGGTAGTAGACTTGTGGTCATGCCGACTAGTAGCATTATTGATACGGCGACAAGTTTAGGAAGGTAACTAAAAGTAGATTTCACTGAATTTAGTAGGCTGGAGTTTTTCTTTATCATTTCAGCTACAATTACAGGACTCCAGACTCCTAAGAAAAATACTGGTATGAACAAGAACAGGCCTAAATACATATACTGGAAATTCATGGTTTCGGCTGAGTGGAGTAGTAGGATCATCCATATACTGCTTATTAAACTGGTAATTATCTTTGGAAGGAACATTGTAGGTCTTTCTTTCAGTTCTAAGGCGGATTCTTTAACCAGTTCAATAAGAGTCATTCTATAATTGATTTAATGTACTGTAGGTTAAAAAACTCTTAACGTGTTACTACCGGAAGGAAAACAATAATCGGTGTCTATTACGGTGTTTTAGAGGCCTATAGGGAAAGGTTAATAAGAATTAAACTAGTTCTTGGTCTTATGGCGAGCCTCTGGGATATAGGTAAGAGCAGAAAAGAGAAGCTCGCTGACGAATGGGAAGACAACGGCGTTTTAGAAGACAAAGTACAGAAACACAGGGAAAAGTTCGCGGACCGATTTAGAAAAAACATGAATGAAGAAGTCCCGACTCATCCTTACAAGATCTTCAGAAACATAGTAGAATCTAACGAACTAACCGATGAAGAAAGAATAGCACTTGAAGAAATGAAAGACGAATTTTCCGAAGAGTGGCAGACACTCAAACAGACACATTCCAACTGAAGGATTCCCAAAAAAAGTCAGCAAGCATACATCTCAGGGGAGGGGAACAAAAAAGCCAACCAATTTTTTCTCTTTCTTTTTCCTTACAGAAAAGAGGCCTAGAAATGAAGCTGCACATTACATACTGCTCAAAAGAAAAAGATAGAACGAGGAAAGATCTCCCCGCTATAGAGAGTTACAAATCAAAGAGAATCAAACATGTAAAAGCCATAACGGATGAAAAAGATGAGAGATTTGCGATACTATCTGGGAAATATGGGCTTATTGATCCAGATGAAAACATTCCTTTTTATGATGAATTAATGAGAGAAAGAGATATTACAAGACTTATTACGGACGTCGGAAACTTCCTAGAATCAAATAACGTCAACAAGGTAATATACCACACTAGAGAAGTAAAGGGGCAGAGAATACCTTACTTCAAACTTATCAAAAATGCCTGTGAAACTTTAGAAATAGAACTTGAGAAAAGAATAATATCAAATTAATCTAAGGTCTTCACCATATAAGGTCCTTCCAGTTCGTAGCCGAATTTTCTGTAATATTCTCTTGTGCCTACTGCTGAAATCACAGCTACTTTATCTTTCCCTAATTCTAAGGCCTTCTCTTCCGCAGCTTCCATCAATTTTGTCCCATAGCCCTGATGTTGTGTTTCTCCTTCTTCCCCTATATCTGTTGCAGAGCCCATAACTTTGAGCTGTCGGACAATCAAAGTATTATCATCTATTTCAGGCCTGTGAGACTCATCTGGAGCTCTTAAACGTGTGAAGCCTAAAATTATATCGTTTTCTGTATCTTCAAAGCTGAGGAAATACTCCTGTCCTCCTGAGGCCTTGTAATCTCTCTCAACCATCTCAATATTATCTACTTCGGGCTCCAAATTATGTGTTCTTTTGACGTGACCTACTTCACGGCACCGGATGCATCTACATCTTTCTCCCTCTTCTCTGAGCTCCTGTAAGGCCATCTGTCTCATGTTAGTTAACTGGGGGCCTGCATCAACTTCTGTAGAAGGGATATCGCGCATAACTCTCTTCACTCGTACATGAGGCGGTATAATGTCTTTTTGAGCCTTCTTCAAACGCTTTTTGGCTTCTTCATCATCAATTGGATCAAACTCCCCTTCCTCATACTGACGGTAAAGCTCTGTACCTTGGATAACTTCACAAGGATAAATCTTGATCTCATCAGGCTGGTAATCTTCGTTACTGAATACTTCTTTGAACTTCTCAATATCTTCTTCGTAGCCTTCTCCTGGAAGGCCTAGCATTAGGTGGAAGCAAACTTTGAAACCTGCGTTCTTCAAACGCTTAGTAGCTTCTATAACAGGTTCCATGCCGTGACCTCTGTTTGTTCGCTCATGTGTTTCATCGAATACTGTCTGGACTCCCATCTCTACACGTGTACCACCCATCTCAAGAATTCTGTCAATATGTTTAGTCTCGGCAATATCAGGCCTTGTCTCAAAAGTAACACCTACGTTCCTGACTTCAGCTGTTTCGTTAATTTTGATTGCTTCTTCAAGTGAATCAACTTTCTCATTTTCGGAATCTTCTGGATAAGTGTTGAAGCCGTTGAAGGCCTCTTTCAGGAATTCTTTTTGGTATTCTGGGTCTTGGAAAGGAAATGTTCCGCCCATTACAATTAATTTGGATTTGTCAATGCTATGACCATTTTTTTCGTACTGGCCAAGTCTGTCATGGACCTGGTCAAAGGGGTCGTAGCCGTTTCTGATCGCTCTACGTGTTGCTGGCTCCTTACCTGTGTAGCTCTGTGGAGCATCCTTTCCTTTTGGACAGTAAATGCAGCCGCCGCCACAGGGCGCAGGCCTAGCCATGATTGCTATGTTGGCTATTCCTGAAATTGTTCTCATAGGCTTCGTTGTTAGGAGCTTTTGTGCCTTTTTCTCATCTTCTTCTGCAAAGTCTAATATGTCGCTGTTTTTAGGCATTCCAGGAAAGCTTAACTCTCTGCAAAGATTCTTTTTCTCCTGTTCGATTTCTTTCTTGTCCTCTAGTTCTCCGGACTCTATTTTTTCTATTACTTTTCTTGAAAGGTTTTCCAGATCTGACATAATTACATTCCATGATGGAAAAGTTAAAAAGAAGTTCAGGCCTCAAACTAATCTATGAAGAAAACAGTGTTATTTTTGGCAACAGTTTTATTGATTTCAGGGGCAGCAGCCTTTTCATTTCAAGATTTTATAGATAGATTCCAAGGAGAGTTCCAGCAGGAAGAAGGTAAAGTTGGTATTGTCCAGCTTTCGGGAAATATTGTTCCTGAGGCCTCAGGGTTTTCAGCAGGTATAACTCCTCAAGATATTAGAGACTTGAATCAAAAGGCGGAAGAACAGAACGTTGATGCTATAATGTATGAGATTAACTCGGGTGGTGGTGCTGTTGTGGCTTCTAAAGACTTGAAGAGGAATATTGATGCTGTGGATGTGCCTACGGTATGTCGTTTTAGAGATGTTGGAGCTTCGGGCGCTTATTTAGCAGCCTTGGGCTGTGATTCTATTGTGGCGGATTCAGCATCCATAACGGGTAGTATAGGTGTTACAAGCTCTTACATAGAGTTTTCTGATTTAATGGATGATATAGGTGTTTCCTACGTTAATATTACGGCCGGTGATAGGAAAGAACTTGGCTCCCCGTTCCAAGAACCAACAGAAGAGCAGAAAGAGGTACTAGCGAATAAATCCCAATTGATTGGGGATGAATTTTTGACAGAAGTATCGGAAGGCAGAAACCTGACTGCTAATCAAGAAGAGAGAGTCGGCACTGGAGAAATATTCTTAGGTTCTGAGGCTGAAGAGCTAGGCCTAGTCGATTCATTAGGAGGGAGAACTGCAGCAATTGATGAAGCTGAGAACCTGACAAATATGAACCTGCAGCCTGTAAGAGTTCAAAGAACTCCAGAGTTCAATCTTTTATCATTATTCTTTGGAGGCCTAGAGATTGGTGCAGGAGATAGTCCGTTAGAAGCAGTAATGTAATAATAGGGCTAAATAACACTTTTTTCTATTTCTACTTTTTCTGATAGTGAAAATAGAATAGGTTGAGAAAATTAAATGAAATGTGATATGTTATCTTTCAGGGCCTTTCGGTTTCTCTGGTGCTTGGTCCCAAAGATTGTCGAACATTGGTTCTAGCATTGCCTCAGCCATATGATCGGACTTACTCCATAGATGAGTATCCTGTGTGGAGTGTACATCATCATGAGTTAATGAGACTGTAGCTGCATCGTTGTCGACGATCGTAAATCTGCCATCAGGTACTGCAGGCATCTCATTTTCGTCTAGATGTCTTACTTCTGCGAATGATGCAATGTTTTCGTAGGCTTCTCTGTTTGAATCTGTTACAGGTGAAAGAACCTGAACGTTTATTCCGTTTTCTTTAGCGTCTTTGAGAAGGTCTGAATGTTTATTGTTTAGGTCATTCAGGCCTTTTTCGCTTGTTAGTATTTTTATTGAGCTTTCTGCGTCTTTGAACATTGTGCCCATGTGTTGGTGTACTTGTCTTGATCCTTTTAGTGAACCGCTCATTTCTGCTGGGTCTACTAATTCTACTCCTTGATCGTACAAGTTCTCTAGCTCTGTTACTGCTTCACTTCTTTTCATTGAGTCTAGTTTGTTGAGCTTTTCATCCAGTTCATCTTCGTGTCTGGATTTCATGTTTTCGATTGCTTGCTGTGGAGGGATTGATACGTATTCCATTGGCTGGCTTGATTTGATTACTACGAAGCCTTTTTCTGCCAGAGACTCTAATACGTCATATGCTCTGCTTCTTGGTACGTTTGTCATTTCACTTAGTTCTCCTGCGGTTGAGATTCCTCTTCCGAGAAGTGCTGAATAAATCTTTCTTTCGTACATGTTCAGTCCAATGTCTTCCAGTTTGTCGAGAGTCTCTTGGCTAGCTACCATTTTACTTTATACACCTATGAGAATGTTTCCTTTAGAGTAGTTATAAACTTTTTCTTGGTTTTCTTTCCGGAAACTCACAAAACAATCCGTTATCATCAACAAGTAAACAATGGTTCCGAATATTTATAAACTCTTTCCAACCCGTTCCTTCACCTTCTTAACTAAGCCTCGCATCTTCTTAAAATAGATTTCTCGCTCCTCATGAATACCTTCCCACTCCCAGCCATCAAACACACTCTGAACTTGGCTACCATACTCATCATAGAAACAGATCTCATTCATGCCAAAACGGTCACTAGGCTTAGTAGGATTATCTGAATAAGCGAAAGTTAAAACTGCCAAAGGCACTTTATTAGAAGGGGCATCAATCAAATTAGCCACAGAAGTATGATCAAAACCCATTACTAAATTACTGCACAGGCCTTCACTATTCCCTAAAATCCTCATGTTCTGAACTGAGCCAGAAACCTCGGCAAAACAGGCCTCCATTTCATTGTCAACTCTACGTCCCATTCTCTCAGGGTCACAAAGTACTACAACAGATGTTGGAGCCTCTTCTACTGTTTTCTCACCTACAATACCTGATAAATGTCCAAGTTTTTCATGATCTTCAATTACAACGAACTCAACTGTGTGAACATTACCTGGTGAGGGAGCATGCCGACCGGCCTCTAAAATTCTACCCATTTTCTTTCTCTCAATTACTTCATCTCTAGCAGTGTTAAACCCTTTGATTGAGTTGAAATCTTCCAGCCTTGCCATAATACAGTAATTACTTTCAAACAGTTTAAACATTTTCAGGCCCAAAAACAATTTGTGGAGTTCTCTAAACTTGTCGAACATCTAGAAAAAGTAGAAAATACACAGGCCTCACTCGAAAAAATAGATATACTATCGAGCCTTTACTCAGAGTCAGAAGATCATTTAGAGGATGTAGTCATGCTATCATTAGGTAGGATTTCTCCGGCATGGCAAGATTTAGATTTAGGGATTTCAAGTAAATCGGTTGTAGATATAATTGCAATGGCCTCAGGCAGAAAAGAGGAGGAAGTTGAAGAAGTTTGGAAGACTTCAGGAGACCTGGGTGACGCTGCCGAAGAAATGATAGAAAATAAGAAGCAGCAAAGATTAATGACGAAAGAACTGACTGTTGAAAAAGTAATGAACCGGCTTCAAAAAGTTTCAGAAATGGAGAAACAAGGGATAAGCCAAAGCGTCAGCCAAGATAAAAAGAAGAAGTTATTAGCAGATTTACTGTCTTCAGCTGAACCAGCAGAAGCCCGTTATCTGGCCAGAATGATGCTAGAAAACCTTAGAATAGGTATAGGGGAGGGAACAGTAAGAGATGCATTAGACCAAGCATTTCTTAACGGAGAGCATTCAGAGCTTGTGCAACAGGCCTACGACTACTCAAACGACTTTAGACAGGTCGCTAAAGCTTCAAGAAAAGGAACTGAAGAACTTGATAAAATTGATTTGCAGTTATTCAGACCTGTAAAGTCGATGCTAGCGCAAAAAGTAGAGAGTATCGAGGACGGTTTTGATACTGTTGGAGAGCCAGCAGCAGTTGACTTCAAGTATGATGGTTTGAGGGCCCAAATTCATGTTAAAGAAGGAGAAGTCAAAATATTCACCAGAAGATTGGAAAATATTACAGATCAGTTCCCCGATGTCAAAAAATATGTAGAAAAGCAAGTTGATTCAGAAAACTGTATAATTGACTCCGAAATAGTAGGAATGAAAGATGGAGAAGTCATCCCATTCCAAAGACTTTCTAAAAGAATTAAAAGGAAGTATGAAATTGAAAAACTGAGAAATGAGATACCTGTAGATTTAAGGCCTTTTGACCTTATTTACGAAGAGGAATCGTTGATGGAGAAACCTTACAGTGAGAGATGGAAGAGACTTGAAGAAGTAATAGATGAGAACGAAGATGTTAGACTGGCAGACCATATTGAAACTTCAATTGTTGAGGATGTTAATGAGATGCAGCAGTCCTCGCTAGGTGAAAATCATGAAGGAGTGATGATGAAATCTTTAGACGCAGAGTATAAACCAGGGTCTCGAGTAGGTTACATGGTTAAGTTGAAGCCTGTGATGGAGACACTGGACTTAGCGATTATCGGAGCACAGTGGAGTGAAGGCCGTAAAAGCGGATGGCTTGGAAGATTAAAGCTGGGCTGCTGGAATGACGAAACTGGTGAGTATGAAATGGTGGGTAGAATGAGTTCAGGTCTGACAGATGAGCAGCTTGAAGAAGTGACTGAAAGATTAAAGCCATTAATTAAGTCTGAAGAAGGCCGTGATGTAGAATTAAGGCCTGAGGTATTGGTAGAGGTTGAGTATGAAGAAATTCAAGAAAGTCCAACTTATGAATCTGGTTTTGCGTTACGTTTCCCTCGTCTGAAAAGCTTTAGAGATGATAAAGAAGAAGCAGATAGTAAAGAAAAATTGGAGAATCTGTATGATTCTCAGTAATTTTTTAGGCGTGTTTCTGAGTTCTGTGGATCTTCATTCCTCTTTCTGTGTCGAACTCTTTTCCGCAGTCTGGACAAGCAATTTTATCTGAACTTTCTTCTTTTTCAGGTTTCTCTTTGGTTTCTGTCTGTGGTTTGAGGCTTTGTTGTACGTCTAGGCCTCTATCTTTACTGTCTTCCATGTTCAGTTTCCATTCATCGCTTTCCAGCCAGATTATGAAGGCTCCTACCAATATTAGTAGAGGCCCGATTACTGCCTGTACAAAGTTTACTAGTTCTGCGGTGTAGGTCAGCGAAGAATATACGCCTAGTACTACCATTAGTGCTCCGAATACTACTTTTATTCCTGGATGCATATTATCACAACTAACCAATGACAAAAAACTCTTATATTACTAACCTTGATTCTGAAAAGGGTTTATAATATTTACACCGCCTAAACAGATATAGAGCTGATTAACGGTGAGTTATTACAAATACGCCAGAGAACAATACGAACAACCAAAAGAGAATCTGGATGAAGTTTGGAAGAGAAGACTTCAGAAGTGGAGAAAAGAAGGAGTAATAGAAAAACAGGAAGGTCCAACAAGAATTCCTAAAGCTCGCCAAAAAGGATACAAAGCCAAAAAAGGATTCCAAGTATACAGAGTAAGAATAAGAAAAGGAGGAACAAAAAGAAGAAGAGCTGACGGTGGAAGAAAGCCGAGTAAGGCAGGACAGTCTCGTTACAGCTCAAAGAAATCCAAGCAAGTAATAGCAGAACAGAAGCTAGCCTCCAACCACTCTAATTTAGAAGTATTGGATAGCTACTGGGTTGCAGAAGACGGAAACTACAGATGGTTCGAAGTAATTACAGTCGATCCAGAAAATCCGGAGATCCAAGCAGACGATGACATTAACTGGATTGTCGAACAAAATAACCGAGCACAGAACGGACTCACTCCAGCAGCCAAAAAGAGCAGAGGCCTGAAAAACAAAGGAAAAGGTGCAGAAAAGCTAAGACCTTCAGGTAACGCTAAGGACGGTAAGAACAAATAATTTACATATTGTGATCTACTTTTTCTAATTCAAATTCTATTTTACTCAGTAGTTTCATTAGTTTCATCAAGGTCTAAGAATAACTCGGTTCCTGACTGGAAATCTCTATAAAGAGCTATTAGGCCTCTAACTGATTGCGAAAGAAGATTATCTCCTTCGGGCTCAGTTACTTCTATATCTCTTACTTGGTCAGTTAAAGTATTATTTTTTTCGCCTTCTTCCTGTATGGAGGGCTCTTCAGGATTTGATGCCTGTATGAGGAATATTGTTATTGCTGATAAGAAGACCATTATTGACACTAATAACAGGATTTGTCGTTGTAATTCGTCCACAGTATATACTTGCGGTTTGTACTTTAACAAACCGAGGCCTTTTAAAAGAGTTTATTTATAAATGGTTGATAAGAGTATATAAACAGTTTTTAAATTGTTGCTCTTGAATCCAAAGGTGAAAAATAGAATACTATGGTAAAAGACGAAGACATTGAAATTCAAAACGTGGTCGCATCAGCGACCTTCGATCAGCGACTCCCTCTCGACAGAATCGCGATCTACCTCGAAAACACAGAGTATGAGCCAGAGCAGTTCCCAGGCCTAGTCTATAGACTAGAAAATCCGAAGGCAGCAGCTTTACTATTCGGATCAGGAAAAGTAGTCTGTACGGGAACCAAATCTCCAGAACAAGCGAAAGAAGCCACTCATAAAATAATCGATGAACTAAGGGAAGCAGACGTAGAAATTGGAACAAAACCAGAGGTAACAGTACAGAACATTGTTGCTTCAAGCCAGTTAGATGGAACTCTTAACCTAAACAGGATTGCTTTCGAGTTAGTCGGAACAGAGTATGAGCCAGAGCAGTTCCCAGGCCTAGTCTACAGACTAGATGAGCCTAAAGTTGTGTTCCTATTATTCAGTTCAGGAAACCTGGTTTGTACAGGGGGAAGAACCTACGAGGACGTCGAAAAAGGAATCGAAGCGCTTGAGGAGAACCTCAAGGAAATCGGAGCGCTTTAGCTCCACATATTCTTTTTTCTCTTTAACTCTATGTCAGTACATCTTGGAACAGGTTGCCTCATAACTAATTCTAAAGGAGAATACTTGTTAATACAGGAAGCCAAGGAACATGTCAAAGGCAAATGGAATCTGCCTACGGGAGGATATTCAAGAGAAGATGAAGCTTATGACGAAACTATCAGAGAAGCCGCAGTCAGGGAAACATTAGAAGAATCAGGTCTTAAAACAAAAATAGAAGGGCTTATCGGAGTCTATACTAGAAATGCGCAAAGAACTGATAAAAAGAATGTAAATATAATTTTCGAGGCCTCAAAAGAAGGAGGCGAACTAGGAAATGTTGAAGATGATGAAATTATGGATGCAAAATATTTCTCTAAGTCAGAGATAAAAAATCTGGAGCTTAGATTCGATATAATTAAGATTATAAATGATTTTGAAAGAATAGGATCTCAAAAAACAAATATTAAGCAGCTTAAATTTTAATTTATTTCTTTCAAGGCCTTTAAAGCAGTTTTCCTTGCATTTTCAGGCATATCCAACTGCTCATTTTCAAGTTCCTCTTCTGTAAACCACTTCATATCTCTATCAGAATACTCTTTCTCGTTAATCTTACCTACAGGCCTTGCTAAGTACTGAAAGTCAAGATGCCAATGGCCTTCATCTATCTGATGGAGATTAATGTTGAAGGGCTGAGGTAAGTCTTCACTAAGACCTTCGTATGAACTGTTAGGCTTGTAACGTTCCAGTATTTCTATTTCTATTCCCACTTCCTCCCTTGTTTCTCTTACAGCTGCTTCATCGGGTGTTTCTCTATCTTCAATGTGGCCTCCTGGTTGAAGCCAGATACCGTACTTTTTGTGGTTCAAAAACAGTATTTTAGCATCTTTTATGACGAATGCTCCTGCTACAAAGTCTCTGTCAGCGTTATCAGGAACTCTCATCAGTTCCAGTCTATGTTGCTTACGTTCTCTTCAATTTTTTCCGCTAATTCAAAGTCTCTTTCAGTTAGGCCTTCTACATCGTGACTCCATAAATCGATTTCAACTGCTCCGTACTCTACAACTACTTTTGGGTGATGGAACTCTTTTTCCGCTATTGAAAAGACTGTGTTGGCAAAGAAACAGGCCTCACGGTAGTCATCGAACTCTATTCGAGTAACAAGTTTTTCGTTCTGTACTCCCCATATATCCAAGTTTTCAATTAATTTCTCTACTTTTTCTTTAGAAAGACTATTAGCCATAATACATATTTGTGGCTGGTAGGTTTTTGACTTTTTCCTAACAATGAGTATATGTATGGATTATGGGGAGGCGGTAACTGAGTTTGAGGAGTTCTTCACTGAACGTTATGAAGAAGAAGTGCTTCAGGCTGAGAAACGTGGAGACGAATCTATAGTCGTTGAATTTAAGGAATTAGATTTATTCAGTCCTGAAGTCACAGAATATATCCGCGATAACCCTGAGCAGGCCTTAGATGCAGCAAGGGAAGGGGTGATGGCTATTGATCTTTTGGAGACTGATATGAATGTTCGTTTCGTCAATATGCCTGAAGAGGATTATGTTCTGCTTAGGAACATGCGTTCTGAGCATATAGGCCGTTTTGTTCCAGTTGAAGGAATGATTAAGAGAGCGTCCCAAGTCAAGCCTGAAGTTGTATCAGCCACATTTGAGTGTACCCAGTGTGGTGCAACTTATGAGAAAGACCAGGACTCTTCACAGCTTAAATCTCCTTACAAGTGTGACTGCGGTAGCAAGAGATTTGAGCCTTTAGAAAAACATATGAGGGATACACAGATTGTGACTTTGGAGGAAAATCCGGAGTCAAGAGAAGGATCTGAACAACCAAGCTCATTGTCAGTTATATTAGAGGGTGATTTAGTTGATCCAGAGTTCCAGAAAAAGGTGGTTCCAGGTAATGTTGTTGAGGTCACCGGCATAGTCCGTGAGAGACCTATCAAGAAAAATAGTAAGAAGTTCGATATTTTTATGGAGGCTAATAATGTTGAGCCTCGGCAACAGGAGTTTGAACAGCTTGAACTCGATGAAGATGAAATAGAGCATATCAAGGAGATGGCTGAAGATCCAAAAATATTTGAAAGAATTATAGGGTCTATAGCACCCAGTATTTACGGGCATGATAAAATAAAAGAGGCAATTGCACTACAATTATTTGGAGGAGTTAGGAAAACCCGTGAAGACGGAGTGAAAAGCCGTGGCGATTTACACATACTTTTGATAGGTGAGCCAGGAACAGGTAAATCACAGCTACTTAAATTTACAGGAGAATTAGCGCCGAAAGGCCGCTACGTAGTAGGAAAAAGCAGTACAGGAGCAGGGCTCACCGCATCTGTCGTTAAGGAAGAATCTACAGGCGAATTTAGCCTGGAGGCAGGAGCCGTAGTTTTAGCTCATAAAGGTATGGCAGCGATTGATGAAATTGATAAGATGTCAGTTGAGGATAGGAGTTCATTGCACGAAGCGATGGAACAGCAGCAGATTTCGGTTTCTAAGGCGAATATACAAGCCACACTGAATGCCCAGACATCTATTTTGGCTGCAGGTAACCCAAAACTTGGGAGATTTGACCCTTACGAACCAATTCCAGAACAAATCAATATTGGTGACACACTTCTTTCCAGGTTTGACTTTATCTTCCCAGTAAAGGATGAACCAGATAAAGATAGGGACACTAAACTGGCTAATCAGATTTTATCAAATCATAGAGAGCCTGAAGAACAAGATGCAGAGATAGATAAACAACAGCTTAGGAGATATGTGGCTTATGCTAAGAAAAATGTCAGGCCTCAGTTATTGGAGGAGGCAACAGATAAGATACAAGAATTTTATGTTTCGATGCGTTCTTCCGGTGATAAGGATTCGGTTCCGATTACAGCCCGTCAGTTGGAGGCAATGGTTAGAATTGCTGAGGCCTCTGCGCGCGCCCAGTTAAAGGAAGAAGTTGATGAGAGTGATGCCCAAAGGGCTATTGACATTTTAACTTACACGTTAGAGCAGGTGGGTATGGATCCCGAAACGGGTGACTTCGATATTGACCGTATTGAATCAGGAGTTTCAAGCTCTCAAAGGAATAGAATCCAGACTATTAAGCATTTGATAGATGAGCTTTCCGGTGATGATAACAGTGCCGAAATTGAGGAAGTCATTGAAAGAGCAGAGTCAGAGGATATAACTCCTGAAAAGACTGAAAAAGTTATAGAGAAGCTTAAGAGAGAAGGCGAGTTGTTCGAGCCAAAACAAGGATTTGTCCAGAAGATTTAGTCCTTGAACAGCTACTCCGAGGTAACATTCATAAGATTCAACTTTACCGATATTATTATGGCTCAGCAGAAAAGACAGACTGCAAAACTTGTTGATTTTAATCATCTTAACTCAGGAAAATACTTTCAGAGAGAGGGCTTTGAGCCTAACTTTTTACTAACTCCTGAAGGCCGAAGAATTTCAAGGGCAAGAACAGTAGCAACGGTTGTTGATAGATTCATTAACGATGATGAAACCTACGGATCATTGACTTTAGACGATGGAAACGATACTTTACAAATTAAATTCTTCAATGAACTTGAGCTTATGGACGGCTTAGAAACTGGTGACGTTCTAGAAGTAGTAGGCAAAGTTAGGGAGTACCAGGGCCAGATTTACTTAGATGGAGAGATATTGAGAGAGGTTAGGCCTGAGAAAGAACTTTTACACCAGTTAAGGCTAGAGAAAAGGAAAGAAGAATGGAACCAGATTAGGGATACTGTTGAGCAGTTGAATGAATCAGGTAAGAGCCATGATGAAATTGAGAAAGAAATGGCTGGCACTCTTACAGCAGACGAAGTAGACTCTGTTCTTCAGAGCTTTAATGAAAAATTTGAGGAAAACAGTGAGGAAGGCCTAGAGAACATTGAAAGAGATGTACTTGATGCGATCCAGGAGTTAGATGATGGGAATGGCGCAGATTACAGTGATATACTTGATGAGGTTGACGAGCCTGAAGACAAGTTAGAGGACACTGTGAATTCTCTTCTGTCTGAGGGCACTTGTTATGAGCCAAAACCTGGGAAGATTAAGAAGCTTTGAGGTCGGTAATTAATTATGGATTACGATGACATGCTTGATAAGGCGCAGGATGAGGTTCCAGAGGATCTTGGTAGTGGTGAGCGTTTTGAGATGCCCGAAGTTGATACCAGGAGAGATGGTTCGAAAACAGTATTCGAAAACTTTACTGAGTTTGTAAAGGCCTTTAACAGAGATGAGAAGCATCTTTCAAAGTTTGTTCAGAATGAGTTAGGTACGGCAGGTCACATAGATGGCGGAGAACTAGTACTGAACGGCGAGTTTAGGAGAGGTCAGATTACTTCACGTATTGAAAGTTATGCTGATAAGTATCTTTACTGCAGTGAATGCGGTAAGCCTGATACAGTTTTGGAGAAAGAGAAAGGCGTTGAGATTATGAAGTGTCAGGCTTGTGGCGCTAGGAATCCGGTATAAAAAATATCTTTCTTTTAAAAGTCGGGGCCTTAATTTACTTTCAAGGTGAATTAAACTATGGCACAAGAAGGAATGGATCAGCAGCAGTTTATGCAGATTATGCAGCAAAAACTAGGTAACCTGGAATTAACAGTACAGGCACTAATGAGCGTTCTACAGGAGAATGACATTGTTAGTGAGGAAGAGATTAACGAGACAGCTCAAGATATTGTAGAGCAGATGCAGCAACAGCAAGCTCAAGCAGCTGAAGGCGGCATCCCAGAAGACCTAGAAGACGAACTAGAATAAAAGATTCTCAAACTTAATTTTCTACATATCAAATTATTCTTTTCTCTTTATTTTACCGACTAAATTAGACTCTTAATTCATCATCATAGCTTATTTCACCACAGTTACTGCATAAGTCAGCTAGAGGCCCTTCACAGCAAGTTGCATGCTGGGCCTTACAGTGCTTTCTACCATGGTAAATCAAAAGTATATGGAATTCATAGATTAAATCATTCGGAACTCTTTCTTCCAAGATTTCATGGGCTTTTTCCCTAGAAGTTCCTTCAGGAATAAGGCCTAGTCTTTGACTTATTCTGTGAACATGCGTATCGACCGGCATAACAGGTTTTCCAAAATAAAAACAGAGAATTATCGCAGCTGTTTTAGGTCCAATACCGGGTATATCTGTCAACCATTTTTTAGCTTCTTCTACTTTCATTTCATCTATAAACTCTAGCGAATACTTTCCTTGATCCTCTCTAACAATTCGCAGTGATTTTTGGATTCTTTCTGCCTTTGTAGGTCCTAACCCTGCGACCCGTATAGTATCTATTAATTCATCTCTTTCAGCGTTTTCGACTTTTTCCCATGAACTATACTTTTCTTTCAACTGGTTGAACGCTTTATCTCGGTTGATATCATTAGTATTTTGTGAAAGAATAGTTTCAACAAGATAATCTATACCAGACTGATCTGTAGGCCTCTCCGGTTCACCATAATAATCTTTCAGCCTTTGATTGATTTCTCTGATTTTCTTCTCATAATTATCTGACATATAATTACAGGTTAGTTAGCTGATATTTTTAATCTTCGAGGCCGGTAAAAATTAGTTAGCGGAGCCTGGTTAGGATCAAATCCTCCGATTCTTTTACCGGGTAGTTCTTTGCATAAACCTTTTTCCCCTAATAAGTAGATGTTGTCTCTGTTTTTCAGAGATTTCTTCACTTCTTCTAGATGTTGGTCTATTTGCTCATCTCTTTTTCTCTCAAATCTGCCTTGGGAAAACCCTCCTTTACCGTGCTTTCTATTTACTCTTGATTTCAATCCTTCAACTTTGTCAACAATTCCGTCTTCTTCCACGAAGATCTCAGTATCCCCTCTAGAAACAAGCACCCAAACCTTTCTGTCTGAGAAGAAGGCTTGTAACTCGTCAACTTCGAACTCATTAGAAATAACGAATTTTTCCCCGTAGAAAGGCTGGGACTTGAAACCTGTTAACCCCAGATCTGGGTCATAGAAGATTAAAAGATTTTCAGAATTCATTAAAGGCCTTAACTTTTCTTCAGGTATGCTATTCTTTATTTCCTGAATACTTGAATGTGATGAAAGCTTTCCTGGAGAGTAAACTGTTACCAAATCATCTCTACTTGATTCAATTGAATCTATTTTTTCTAGTGAATCTTTGAATTTCTTCAGACTTAAATCTGAATCTTGAATTAAATCAGTGTGGCTATCTGATTCATTTTCTCCTTCTGTAAGGCCTTCAATTTTGTCTTCAAGCCGGTTAACTCTCTCTTGAGCTTCTTGTTTGGCCTTAGTATGTTTCTTCCTTCTATCTTTCTCGGCCTCAAGCATATTCTCCAGTTTCCCTATTTTTTCATCTCTCTTATTAATTGTGGTCTCTAAACTATCTATTTTCTGCTTCAGTTCATCGTTTTTCCATGGAAGTTTCATATCTTATTATTTGTTTAACCTGTTTTTTGTAGTGCAGGTGTCGTAATGCATTTAAAGATGGTAAAATGAGGTTTATTCAGTGGTTATACTATATGCCTGAAATGACAGTTAAGGAATTAGGACCTGAAGCAGACGATGTTGAAATCGAAGGAAAAATCGCTGAACTACCGACACCTAGAGCAGTATCAACCCGTTACGGGCAGAAAAGAATCGTTACAGTAGTATTTGAAGACGATACAGGAAGCATTGATTTGACGCTCTGGGAAGAAGAAATCGACGCGATTGAAGAAGGAGCAGAAGTCCAAATCACTGGAGCTTACGTCCGTGAATGGGCCGATGATATCCAGTTAAACATTGGACGCGACGGAAACATAGAAGCAAAGTAAAAAAGTTCAGGTAGATTCAGGCCTGAATCAAAACCAAATATTCTTATCTTTTCTATTTATCTTAGAATTCTATCTGAGATTCATTGTATCTTTTAATTATCATTAATCAAGTTTTCACCATGGGTATTGAAGATAAAATCCAGAGCGTCAAAGATAAACTGGAGAAAACTCCGGTAAATAAGGCTACTGAAAAGGAACGCGCCCGACTCAAATCAAGAATCGCAGAGTTGGAGGAAGAAAAGCAGAAAAAGGCCTCGGGCACAGGAGATACATCGGGTTATGCGGTTGAGAAAAAAGGAGATGCGACAGTTGCTTTGGTAGGTTTTCCTTCAGTAGGGAAATCTTCGCTTCTAAATAAGCTAACTAATGCCGATTCGGAGACTGGTGAGTACGAGTTCACAACTTTAGATGTAGAGCCGGGGATGCTAAAACATAAAGGAGCTAATATACAGATTTTGGATGTCCCAGGGCTTATAGGCGGTGCAGCTGACGGTAGAGGCGGCGGGAAACAGGTTCTATCTGTGGTGAGAAACGCAGATCTTATACTATTCTTGCTGGATCCTGAAGAGATGAGGGAGGAAGAAATTAAACAGGAAGTTCATAATGTAGGGATTAGAACGAACTCTCATCCTCCAAACATGAAAGTTGAGAAGAAAGGTCGTGGAGGCTTGGAAGTAACTTCAACAGTTGACTTGGATATTGAGGAAGATACTATTGAAGCTCTTCTGAGAGAGAAAGGTTTTGTTAATGCAAAAGTGACTGTTAGAGAAAAAATGGATTTGGACCGTTTTATAGATGGCCTGATGGATAACCGGAAGTACACGCCAGCAGTTACAGCAGTTAATAAGGCAGATATGATTGAAGATGAGTCAGAATTTGAAGACTATGACCTATTGATTTCAGCCGAATCAGGTAGGAATCTGGATGATCTCAAAGATCTAATGTTTGAGAGACTAGGTCTAATAAGAGTTTATATGAAAGAGCGCGGGGAAGATGCTGACAAGGACGAACCTTTGATCTTAGAAGAAGGAGTAACTATTGAAGAGGCTCTTCAGGAGCTCCCAGGTAACATGTTAGATAGGTTCAAAAAGGCTAAAGTCACTGGACCAAGCTCTAAGTTCCCGGAGCAGAAGGTAGGCCTTCAACATGTGCTGATGGATGAAGATATTCTTGAATTAAATTTAAGACATATTTGAAAAAGAAGGATTTAGAAACGTTTAGAAACAGTTCTAAACGTTTAGCACCTTTTAACGGGATAGAGTTTATAAAGGTTTATTCGGATTAGATACTTATGGAAGCCGATTTCATGGACGAAGCCGGCAGACATATTCCGGCAGAGTTCAAAGATAAAGGAGTTATCTCCCGATGGCTGAACAAGTTCAAAAGGGCCTAAAAACCTAAAATTTGCATTTAAAGGCCTTAAAAACACATATTTTTCTCTCTTTATTTCTAATTACAAAAAAGTTTAATGCATAAAATGCGAGTAAATATAGAGTGTTGAAGTAAAATTAAGTAAAAATAGGTTTTTTACTCAATCAGCTTGGCGCTGACTGATCCTTCCTGTCCAGGCCTAGAAGTAATTCTTGCCTTTCCTTCAGGAGTAGTGATAATAGTTCCTTTAGTCAGGATACTTCTTCTTACGTAGTTAGGGTTGGCAGGATTGTCTTCTACAGTGTCGATTTCAACATTTTTGACTTCTCCGTTTACTGCAAGGTTTACTGTTTCTGATCTCTTAGCTACTGCTTTTTGGTTTCCTCCTCTTGTCTTCTTAATCTTGGTTCTTTTCTCTCCTACTTCAGGTTCTGTAAACTTTGAACCTAAATCATATTTTCTGGACTTTCTGTAGCTTCGGGTTCTTCCTCCCGTTTTCTTTGTCTGAGATCTGTCTTGCCAAACTGCCATAACAAGTTTCAAGTATCAAAGATTTATAAATAGTTAGAACAAGTTTAACTCCTCTGCAAGGCTTTTGTTCACCTTTATATAAGTTGTCAGGGTAATTCGAGTATAGGTGCAGTTAATCTATGGCAAATAACGGAAGGAGACCATTCGACGTATTGGACAGTTCAAAAGACGGAAATGTACTTGTACAACTAAAAGGATACTCAGGAACAACTACTACAGTCTCCGGAGAACTACAAGCATTCGATAAACACCTCAATATCTGGCTGAACAACGCTTCAGTTAAAACTGAAGACGGTACAACTCAGTACGGGAAACTATTCCTAAGAGGAGACAACATTCTCTTCGTCAGCCCAGAATAAAAACTTTTCAAAAAACGGTGAATAAAAGCGAATGGCATTAAACAAAGGAAAACGAAACAAAAGCACACATGTAAAATGCAGAAGATGTGGACAGAAAGCATACCACAAAAGAAAGAAAAAATGTGCATCATGTGGCTTCGGAAAAACAGCTAAACGCGAAGACTCCAAAGGAAAGAAAAGAAAGAAGTAAATATGGAGTTCAAAGCAGTAATCCTAACAGAGATAGGCGACTACCTACTTGAATCCACTGAAAACTATCAGTGGACAGACAAAGGCCTAGAAATTCAAGAAGCATATATTGTAAATGAGGAAGGCCTCGCCCAGAGAATTAAAGCTGAAAAATTAACTGTAACTCATAATGCTATTCAAGGAGTTCAGGAAGGAAGCTTTGAAGAAGAAACTGTAGAAAAATAAGAAATATTCTTTTTTTGCGGGCCCATAGCTCAGTCTGGCAGAGCACCGGCCTTTTAAGCCGGGCGTCGCGGGTTCAAATCCCGTTGGGCCCATTTATACATACTTGTTCAGAGTCTAAGTGTTCTACGTAACCACGTATACATTCTCGTTATTCTCCCAGAAATTACGGTGCTTCTAGCAAAGATGAAGCTTAGCAAAGCTCTTTCTTCAGTTTCAGACTCAATAATGAAAAGCAGTCTGACTTCCTTCAACAATGTCAACGCAGGTAAAACAAGTAAGGCATCAAACCAGTGATCCTTAAGAAACTCTTTATTTGATTCTGCTAGACTTAAAGAGACTAAAAATCTGATACTGAAAAAACAGATTACGGTAATATTCAGTATATTTATGATTGATGAGGCCTGTTCGGTAGGCGTTATTAAGAAATTGAAGGTTAGTAGCGAGCCTAATCCTATCAAAGCAGCAGGCATGAACTGATCGAGAAACAGTTTGAAACGGGCCTGATTGCTCTTAGGAACTAAAGCCTCTATATTCTGTTCAATCTTGTTAACCTTTCTCTCAAGGCCAGACATAAAAAATGAATGTGGTTTCCTTGGTTAAAAGTTATTCCGATACTAACAATGCATTAAAAATACTTACCCGCCAATCAGTTCTTACAGGGACCGGTAGCTTAGCCAGGTTATAGCGCCACGCTGATAACGTGGAGACCGCCAGTTCAAATCTGGCCCGGTCCACTCATACTTAATATTCTTTTTTCTAAGTCATAATCTATATGGTCAGTAGTCATAATTCTTCTGAGGAGGTTGAGAAACTTTCTGAATATTATGGAGAGAATGTAATAGCTCTGGAGGAAGGTTATCCTGGAGTATTCATTGATCCTGGTCCAAATGAAGATTATCTTGGGGAGGTTGATTTGTTAGTCCAGAAAGATGACGGATTGAAGGCCTATGAGGTTAAGGAGAGCGGCAGCCTGAATCAGAGGACTTTAGTTGGCAAAGCTTGTGAAGCGAAGGAACAGCTTGATAATTTTGAGATGTATATGAAGACGATGGGTTATGATATTGAAACTGAGTACTTGATTGTTCCAGAAGGACATCTCGAATCTGTCTATGAGGTTTGGAGAAGTTTACCTGAGATATTTACTGCAGAACAGGTTAAGCAGGCCTTATCACAGCCTGGAAGATTCCCTCACCTGAAGGAGGAGGCCTTGAACGAAAAAGAAGAAGGAATTTATGCATTGGACGAGTCTCTTAAATCTCTGTTAGATTCTGGCATCGTTCAGCCATAATGCTCTTCCAAGTACTCTACAATATCATCTGACTCTGGCATCACTGTGTCAGTATTAGGATCTTTTAGAACTGGTACTCCTTCTTGGCCTGATACTTCTTCTACTCT
>LKMQ01000027.1 GCA_001564145.1 Nanohaloarchaea archaeon B1-Br10_U2g29 | reverse complement strand
TCCATGTTTAGAAGAGTATTAATCATGTAAAGTAATGCGGATCTGTAGCTTTTTTAATCAATTGTCTTCTTTACTGAATGATGCGCTTCCAGCGTTAACTTCATCTACTTTACCTGTGAAAACCATTCGATTATCCTCAGGGTAGAACTCTATATCCCCTTCAAAAGCTGTGATCTCGACAGAAGTACTTGACCGTGAAATACTTGTCTCACCTTCCAGTGATTCAACCTCCATACCTGAGGCCTGTAAATCATATTTAGAGTTACCAACTTCTTCAGCTAAGATATAACTTGTTTCTACTTCCTGGCTGACTGGAGTGGTTGAGTTGACATTCATCTGTTCTGTATAGAATCCATTTGCTGATCCAATTAACTCTGTATGATTATTCATCATCACAATGTTACCGTTATACCCTGTTAAACCGATATCTGTCTCAGAGGTTATACCTGTAGATCCTTCAAGAGATCTCAACCCTTCAACCTCCAATCTCTCGGACTGTAGATTAATGTCATGACTGTCTGAAAGATTAACTGTGACTAATGCTTCTGCCTCAGGCTCTGGTAAAGCAAAAAGCCTATCAAGTATTTCAAAGGAAGAAGTAAAATCATTTATTGGAGAATCATCCTCAGGCAGTACCTCATCAACATCAGAGTTAATAGAACTACCAGAAACACCTGCGAAAACTACAGCCAAGGTTGTAAAAACAGCTGCAACAATCTTACCTTCCATGACAAAAAACTTGTTTTCCAGCCATATAAATTGTTTCACACAAAACAGTTCTAATCATGAGGGCTGTAATACTGGTAGAGCCAGAAAAACCGGAAAACACAGGATTCATAGCAAGACTCTGCGAAAACTTTGAGTTCGAACTAAGAATAGTTAACCCACAGTTCAACCTTTCAAAAGCCAGAAAAACAGCAAACAACGCCCAAGAAAAACTTAGAAACACAAAAATATTTGATACAACAGAGGCCTCAACTAAAGACCTAGAATATATAATAGGTACCAAACCAGGCAAAGGCATCTCAAGCAAAGAATTTACTTTCAGATCCAATACCTCAATTATGCTTGGAAGAGAAAGCTCAGGCCTAAAAAAAGAAGAATTAAATCTCTGTGATGCAGTAGTTCATATACCGTCAAGTTACAGTTCTCTTAACTTAAGCCACGCCGCCTCAGTACTCATGTATGAATCATACAAAAATGGAAAAGAGCAAGTGGTTGATGGACAAAGATTGGATTACCTTAAGGAAGAATATGGACCTTACTTGTCTAAATTAATAGGTAGGGCCTCACCTACAGAAAATGAACTTGACCGTTTAATCGGAGAGCTCAATCATTAAGCACAACTTCTTTAGTAGACTTATCCCCCGAATCCTTCTCCTCCACCTCGGCTTCATTCATCCTTTTAATCCTTCGTTTCAAACCTCTGTAACCCTTACCTAGATACTTCCTAATAGGCCTGTAAAACGCTAAAAACACTGTTACAGGGATTTTAATCAACTTCTCAGCTGTTGTAAAAGCTGTAACCAAAAAACCGTAAAGCATGTACAGAGATGCTCCAAGGAAAGAGAAAAGAAGCAGATCATTAAACGCAAAACTTGCTCCCTCAAAAAGGAAAACCATTCCCGTATAGAAAACTCCTGACAATGCAGCAATAGTAATAGTCTCAAAAACCATTGCCATAACCTTGAAAGCCAAGACTACTGCAAGGATTATACTTACCAGTAAAAGGCCTGTAACTACTTCACTAGGTAAACCAAGTAAGGCCTCTAAAAAACTCATTCTCCCATAACACCGTACAACGGATCGCCTTCCTCAGGCATATAGCTTTCATAAAACACAAAAGCTCCAACCAAGCCTAAAACAAACAAAATAACTACAATCGGGATAATCGGAAGGCCTCCATCATCAGTATCCCCGTTAGAAGGTTCCTGAGGCTGCTGCGTTTCATCAGTTTGCTGACTATCAATATCCGATTCAATTCTATCCAACTCAGACTGAGCATCATCAAAAGTAGCCTGCGCTTGCTCATAATCACCGGAATCCCACTGACTCTCAATCTGGCTTACCATAGTTTCAACTTCAGTTAAATCACTCTCAAGATTTGGATCATCAACTCTAGGCCTCAAATTAGAGATCCTATTCTCAATATCACCTATATTCTGAGTAACATCCTCAATAATATCAGCATTAATATCAACAGTAGCAGATACTTCTTGACCTGCAGCCGTACCGCTGAAAACTAATCCTGCGCTCTCTGGGTTTTCGATAGTAACTTCAATATCTGTTTCTTCTCCTTCACTTAAGGTATACTGATCAGAACTAGCCTCTAACTGGCCTTGTTCAACTTCTATATCTTCAATGATAACATTCCCTGTATTAGTGACAGTAAATGATTCGGTAACGGTTTCATCTTCAGTTAAACTCCCTAAATCTATCTCTTCAGGATCAACAGTCATACTCCTCTCAATCTCATCTATATTTACATCAGCACTCATAGGAATTGAGGCCTGCGAATCATTAATTTCAAATACTAAACTACCATTAAACAAGCCAGGTTCAAACGGCATAACATCAACTCCTAACTCGTATGTATCATTAAACTGGATACTGTCCTCTACCTCAACCATTTCAGAAATATTCCCTTCTGTTGAAATATTTACATTTAATTCTTCATCTCCGCTGTTTGATAGCTCTACAGGTTCAGTAAACTCGAAAGGTGAAGCTATTTCTAAATCCAATTCTTCAGTTTCAATACACAGATCGTCTATAATCGCGGCACAGTCTGCTCCTGTAATAATGATATTTGTGTCAACAAAGTAGCCTGTAGAGTTGTCTTCCAACATTAAGTTCACAGTTTCATCATCGTTTGTGGTTCTATTAACAGTATAATCAACCGTAACTTGCTCATTTGGATCCAATTCGAACTCCTCTTCTATAATTACAGTTTCAGAGTTAGGTTCCACAGTAATAGTCATTGGACTATCCAGCAAATTTTCTATTTCAAATGACTCCTCATACTCTCCTTCTCCTTGGTATTCCAAATCAATTTCTGTAGGTGCATCAAATGTTTGTTCGATATCTTCAACAGTTAAACTTGAAGACCTCTGTTTTTCTTCTCCATAAATATTTTCTGCAATAGTTTCCAAGTTGTAAGTGGCTTCCTCAGCATCTGCATCAAGTAAAACATCTGCAGTGAAAACATTACTGGAATCATCGTAACTTAGATTAGACTTATCAAAGTAGAACTCTTCTCCAGGCCCGGTAAGGTTTGCACTTAGACTTTCAAATCGATCAGGTCCGTAACCAGATAGAGAGAAGTATTTTCCTATCCTCAACCTTATTTCATGGGTTCTTCCAGTCAATGCAGTAGGATTACTTCTATCTTCTATCCTGAAAGTCTCCAAATCTATACTGTATGATTCGTTATACGACCTGTCTATATTGAATGAATGGAATTGTACTTCAACTTCTTGGGCCCATTCTGAAGTGTTAATATCAGGGATTACTACATCAGATTCAAAATACTGAACAAATTCTTCTGTATCAAAATCTTCAGAAGATAACTCATTCATTTCTACCCTGTTTATAATTTCTCTTTCACCGGACGTCAGATTTGTACCAAAGAGTGTAGCATTTACACCTTCAGCGTTTGCAGCTGTTATCCCAAACTCTGCGTCTAAAGTTGTATCTACTTCACATCTTTCAACCATTTCTGAAGTCTCGCAGTTATCTGAAGTTCCTAAAACAGTAGTTTCTCCTTGAATTGCTGGAGCAGTCTCGACAACAAAAGACTGTGAACCATAAAAACCTTCAGAATCATTCTCTGCTATTATTCTCATTAAGTATGTAGAATTAGTTGAGGTAGGAGTATCAACCTCAGCATTGAAAAAGTAACCTTCCTCATCATTGTAGTTCTGTAAATGGAATTTTTCCTCTATATCAGTTAAATTATGGAAATAAACTTCAACACTTACATCATCCCGAATATCCCCAGTAGTATTAGTAACTTGGACATCCGTTTTCATCAATCTCTCGGCCTTAATAGGATCTTCAATTGTATAAGGAAGATTAATATCAAGTAAGTCAGGCCTGTACTCTCCAACATCAATATCTAAAGTATTATTTGCCTCTGATTCAGAATCTGGAATATCTCCATCCGCAGTTCCATTGGCTCTAAAAGTAATGTTCTCCATTTCAGAGTAATCTGTTTCAAATTCAGTATACCAAGTCTCTAGTCTCTCATTATAATTCAATGTATCATTCACAGTCATAGGAGTTGAATCTGACTCATTCAATACTTGGTATTCAACCAGTACATAAGGTTCTACATAATCGCCACCTTGCTCCTCTTCAGGTAGAGGATTTTCAAAGTTCTCAATATTGTCAGGCCTTAACTCAATTGAATCAACCATCAGATCAGTTAGAAATACAGAATTAGTATTTTCTGAAATATTTTGAGGCCCAAAGTCACCTACGTAAGGGTCAAACTCCCAGTTTGATTCTGCAGATGCTGAAGTTAGAAGTAAAACAGATAATAGAGTTAATATAACTAATTTCGATGTATGACTGCGCATAACTTATATCTATAGCTGGTTGATTAAAAACCTATTCTTTAAGTTCGATTAGAAGCAGCTCTTCAAAAGATAGTTTTTTCCTATCTATAACAGATAATTTATAATCTGAGTTCAAATCTTCGAAATCGGCTAGCGAGCTTACAATAAATAATATAACTCCTTTTTCACTCAGATAATCTGAGGCTTGATCCAAAAACCTTTCTGTTATCTCAATACCTGTTTCTCCACCCTTCCAGGTTTCTGAACCTTCAGTGTCCTTATTTCCTGGAAGGTAAGGGGGATTGAATACTATTAAATCATAACTACCCTCTACATTCTCAAATAAATCTGATTCCACAAAATTTACTTCTTCAGGCACTTCCTCTGAGGCCTCAGAATTTATATCTGCTGCTACAACCTTTTCTGCACCGGAATCAAGCATTGCCTCAGCTTGAATACCTGAACCCGTACCCATATCCAAACAAGTTTTACCCTCTAAATTCATACCTTCAATAGCTTTCTTCATTAGGTAGCTGTCTTCACGCGGTTCATAAATCATTTTGAGGCCTTAATCAATTCGTCAAACAATGGTGCAGGGTTTTCAACTGAAGATTTGAACTCCGGATGCGCCTGAGTACCAATATAAAATGGATGATCCTTTAATTCTATAAACTCTGCAAGGCCTGAACCAGGGTTTTTCCCAGAAATGATGAAGTTTCCATCCTGCAGTTCACTGTAAAATTCTGGCTTAAACTCGTAACGGTGACGATGCCTCTCAACTACTTTGCCTGTTCCATAAACTTTCTCTGTTTTACCTTCAATCTCTGCTTCATAATCACCTAATCTCATTGTCCCTCCTTTCTTACCGTCTTGATCAGGCATTAAACCAATTACTTCTTCCCCATTCATTTCAAATTCTTCAGAAGTAGCCTCTATACCTTTCTTTTCTGCATACTCTATAGTCATTATCTGCATTCCTAAACAAAGGCCTAATAGCGGTAAATTATTTTCTCGACAGTATCTTGCTACATCAATTTTCCCCTGAACACCTCTTGAACCAAAGCCTCCAGGGATAATAACTCCATCAAATCTATTCAACTTTGAAACATCAATATCCTCAGTGCTGAGATACTCTATTTCTACAGAACCGCCATTATGTGCTGCAGCATGTTTCAAGGCCTCCTCAACAGAAGCATAAGTATCATCCATTCCAGTGTATTTTCCACAGATAGCGATTTTAGCCACTGAATCCTTCTTCATATTATCTGTGATGGTTTTCCAGTTACTCAGATCTACTTTTTTCTTTTCTAAATCAAGTTTTTCCTGCAAAATACGGTCCATATCTTGTTCCAAGAATTTCAAAGGAATATTGTAGATATTATCTAAATCAGGATTAGAGATTACTTCCTCCTTTTTTACATCACAGAATAAAGCAATTTTCTCCTTAATCTCATCATCAAGCTCTTTCTCACTTCTACCTACTATTATATCCGGTTGAAGGCCTGTTTCACGTAGTTCTTTAACAGAGTGCTGAGTAGGTTTAGTCTTCAACTCGCCCGTAGCATCTAAGTAAGGGACTAACGTAACATGGATATGACAGACGTTATAATCTTTTTTTAGCTGGCGTAAGGCCTCTAAATATAGCATGTTTTCGATATCTCCTACGGTTCCGCCAACTTCAATAATTTTTACTCCATCATCTTTGAACTTATTCTTAATTTGATCTGTGACATGTGGTATCATCTGCACAGTCTCTCCCAAGTATTTTCCTTCTCTTTCCTTACTGATTACTTCCTGAAATATTTTACCTGAAGTCAGATTCTGCTCACCAGTCATTTCCTCGCCAAGAAAACGTTCATAATGGCCGAAATCCATGTCTACCTCAGTACCATCTTTCAATACAAAGACTTCGCCGTGTTCATTAGGGTTCATCGTTCCTGGATCAACGTTCAGATACCCGTCACATTTAACCGGATAAACCTCTAAACCCTGGTTTTGTAGAAACTTTCCAACGGAAGCCGCTACCAAGCCCTTACCTAGGCCTGAGAGAACTCCCCCCGTTACGAAAACATATTTATCCTGCATAATAACGTAGAGAACTTTATGTTTAAAATTCTGACTGAACCTTCCTACGTTTAAAACTTGGTTATATTTGTTACTTAATGATGAATTCTGATTTTGATGATATTGAGCAGGCCGAAGCAACTGGTTACATGGTTCAGATTCTGTGGGGAGAAGCCTATGACATATATAAAAAATTAGAGAATGAGTACGGTCAAACCAAAAAAGATAACTTACTTATTGGGAGGAAAAATAACTCCATAAACGCTCAAGAACCAAATTATGGAAATCTAGATATTTTATTAGATTACTTATCACCGCACTCAGAGCTAGCAGAAGATCAAGACTATGCAAACCCTTCCGAAGAAGAACTCAAAAAATTTGTTAGAATCATTGAATCCAACAATATAAGTAACCAACAAGAATTTAGAAAAACTTTTTATGAAATAGGCCGACTAAAAAGCGAAATGGAAGAACAAAGAGAAAAATTTCTAAATTCAGAATTCTTAAAGAATTTCTGGGAACTAGAGTTTGACATCAATATAGATTAGATTCAAACCATTCAGCTACTTCAGCCAATTTTTTCACATCTAGTTCAATAACTCTTTTTTCGGAATAAGGTGCTTCATCTCTAACTTCTTTAATTTCATCCTTATTTAAATCGAGCATATTTCTGGAGTCTACTAATGCATTTCTAACTTTCTTCCTTTTATGAGTGAATAATGCCTTTGAAACATTCAAGAAGTTCTCTTCATCAACTACTTCATGCCTTTCTTTGTTGGGATAAAGCTTGATTATAGCTGCATCAACATCTGGACTAGGATAAAAATTGTAGGCCTTAACAGTTCTCAGCTTTACCGGGACAAAATAATAATTTACAATCATTGAGAAAAAATTATAGTCAGAGTCACCTGGATCAAGCACAATTTTATCAGCTAAAGCATCCTGAACTATCAGACTGCTCTGAATCTGATTCTCTCCAAGACTTCTGATTATGTCCGATGAGATTTCAAAAGGAATATTGGAGACACATCTCTCAAACTCTGAAAGATCTGCTTCAAGAACATCAACTTCCTCTACAACAACCGAAGGAAACTCCGTTCTTAGATACTCTGCTAGCCCTGAATCAAGCTCTAAAACAGTTAAATCGCTTGTCTTTTCAGTAAGTTTTTCAGTTATTGCGCCTAGGCCTCCACCAATTTCCAGAGTCTTATGCTGGTCTATCTCTCCAGCCTCAACCAAGGCCTCAATAACATGTTCATTATTCAGAAAGTTTTGACCCCTACCCGGGTTAACTCCTATTTCTTTCAGTTTCTGTTCAGGGTTCATGTGAAAAGTCTAATCCTGATGTCTT
>LKMQ01000026.1 GCA_001564145.1 Nanohaloarchaea archaeon B1-Br10_U2g29 | reverse complement strand
CTGTATTTTTTGGAGTCTTGATAGTATTCTTCTGTAATTTTAACTCCGTTTGCGTAGATGAATCCTCTTTTCTCGATCTCTCTGCAGTATCTGTCAGCCCACCAGTCTTCAATATCGTAGGCTCTTCCCATCCAAGAGATGAGGCCTTCTATTCTGTCGTTGTTTTTGGCTGCGAATAGTTTTGCGATAAATCCGCCTTGACTGTGACCGATCAGGAATAAATTCTCTCCAACTTGTTCATCTTCCTCGAATTCTGATACTACTTTCTCCAAGTCTTCAAGCATAGTTGTATGGGTCTGTTCCTGGAACTCTCTAGTTGACTCTCCACTACCTCTGAAATCAAATCTGTATACAGCGAATCCTATTTCACATAGATCTCTGGAAATCTCTACGAACTCTCTGTAACAGTTTTTGTGGCCTGTAAAACCGTGGCACAAGATAACAAGCGGAGGCCTATCTCTGTCATCGGGTAGATGAAGTGTTCCGGCTAAGTTATCCTCATCTTGTTCAATCCAATAGCCAGTTTCCATATTATTCAGCTTTAAATCTAAAAGTTATTACTATACCTAATTGTTATTTTTGAGGTAATCCTGTAATTTTTCTAGAGCCTTCTGTCTGTGAGAGTTTCTATCCTTGTAATCTGAGTCTTCTCCCCAGGTTTTATCGTGGTTCTTTGGTAGAAATAAGGGGTCGTAACCAAATCCTTTGCTTCCTCTTGGTTCAACTATTTTTCCAGAGGCTGAGCCTGTAAAAATCTTTATTTCATCCAATTCAGGTTCGTAAAGAGCTATTGCTGCTCTGAACTTTGCTTCCTTAGATTTATCCTCTAAAAGTTTGAGTATACTTTCTTTCCCAACTTTTTCGTCGAAGAAACTTGTTTGAGGGCCCGGGAAACCGTTTAGAGATTCAATAAATAGGCCTGAATCATCTGCAATAATGCAGGAATTTTCAAGCTCTTTTTTCTCTAGCACTTGTTGAAGTTCTGACTTAGCTATATCCTCTATTGAATCTATACTGGGTTCAATAGTTTCAACATTAATCTGCTCTACCTTGAAAAAATCTGGGAGAATATTTCTAGCATGTTCTACCTTCCCCGAGTTACCGGTTGCAAAGTAGAGCTTCATCAGTTCTCGTCTACTGGTGTTTAGTGTAGCCGCATTTTCCGCAGCTCATACGGTCGCTGTGTTCGCCCAGGAAGCTGCCGCATCTTGGGCATTTCTCTCCATCGTAGCTTCCGTCTTCATTGTATTTTTCATGTAGTTCTACTTTTTCGTGTTTAGCCATTTCTTTAATCACCTTAAAGCTGGTTTTCTAACCAGTCAATTAATGTTGTACGGTTTTTGTCTGCCTTTTCAGCTTCTAAAGCTGCCTCGAAGTCAGGCTCATCCATTTCATTCAAAGCGTCTTTAGCATCCGTAATTGTACCTGAGACAATCTCAGCGTACTCCGATGAGTCATCTGAAGAATCTTCTGTTTCCTCTGTCTGGTCTACATCAATTGTTTCTTCTTCAAGTTCTTCATCGTACTCAAACTCTTCAGTTACTTGAATGATGGCTTTTGATGTTTGGCGGCCATAACCTGTATAGACATGTTTTACCTCTACATTATCTTTGTCTAGGCCTCTGTCTGCTGCCAGTCTAGACTGAACGTCCTCTGTGCTTGGTGTGGCCTCGTTTTCATGATTTACTGTTGCTTCTACCTCTCTTCTGTCCATGAGAGGATTTTCCTTTACTGTTGTGATTTCAACTTCCATAAATTATCTTTACCTCTTTTTTATTTGACTCTGATTGCGTACTGTCCTGGGGTTTGAACTCCTACTTCTTCTGCAATCTGTGAATCTGCATCGTATACTACTACTAGTCCACTCCAAGAGTTCGATAGAACATTACTCTTGCATACCGGGCATTCATCTGAGTCTTCAACTATTCTTTTACAATCAGTACAAGCTCTTTCTGCCATAATTTTATTCTTCCTCTTCCTCATTTTCTTCTGCTTTTTCTTCTTCGTACTGTTCAATCCATTCCTGTTTCCCTAGGCCTGGCTGTCTCATTGTCAGGTTAATCTTGTTTGATTCTTGGTTTCCTAGGCTTACTGCAATTATTCTTGCAGTTACGAAGTCGTTTACTCCTAAACTTTTTTCTTGTTCATCGCTTGTAAGCATCATATTCTCTTCATCTAGGTTCATATAGTCGTCGGTTACTTGTGAGATGTGGCATAGGCCGTCGAACGGCCCAATTCTAACAAATGCTCCGAACTCTGTAAGGTCTACTACTTCGCCGTTTACTACTTCATGAAGCTCTGGTTCGAAAACCAATGCGTCGTAAGTTGCGTTGTAATGGATTCCGGCATCTTCTGGTTTGATGTCTCCGCCTTCAATATTTTTAACGGATTCAATGCTTAGAACTACTCCTAGCTCTGAGTTTATCTTTCCTTCCTTCTCTGCCTTTAGTCCGTTTTCAACGCTTTCTTCTACATTGTCTCCAAGATGTTGTGGAGGGACCCTTACAGAATCCTCAATTGTTAGTCTTTTGTACATATAATGCCTCTACCTCTGCGGAACTAAATAGATAATCGAAAGAAAGTTTTAAATGACTCCTCTTAAACTCAGTAGAAATCCTCGTTATCGACTCTTACATGGCTCTGGTTTCTGATGTAAGCCACAGGATTTCCTTCCTCAGTTATCCGGTCTTTCAGTTCCTTATCGTTAGTCGCAATCAAAAACTCATCGGATAAATCGACCAGTAAATCATCCACAAACCCGTTTCCTTCTGTCTCAAGCACCTGAATTCCTTCTTTTTCTATAAGTTGCTCTACTAGGTCTCCATATTTCCCTTCTTCGATACTTTTTGCTTCCTCTACTACTCGATCGATCGTGTAAATGCTGCAGCCTGGGTATTTTTCCTCAAACTCCTGAAAAATCCCTAAATTCATCTGGAAAGGCGCTGTCAAAAAATTCGTGTCTAAAATAATATCCCTCATTTGTTTAGTAAAATAATTTTGAGTCGTTTATTTATTTAAGCACTGTTGAGGCAGATATTTATACAATGGACTTTAACTACAAGGCCTCATGTCTAAGAAGAATAGAGTTAACAGAAGAATGTGAAATTGTTTCAAGCGGTCACAGACCTCAAGCAGGCGATGTAGTGGCTATGAAGATTTCCAATGTAAATGAATCGTATCGTTCACTGGACTTAGAAGGCACTGATTTAGTTGAACTTGAGGAAGGCGATGTAGTTATCGGTGTCCTCGGTAACAGGGCTGGAGTCAAAGGATATGTTGGAGAGGTTCCTTCAAAACTCTCTCAAGGCAGTAAAATATCATTTCTCGGTGCAGGAGGCCTTTTCGGAGAGTTCAAAGGAGCGACTAAAGAATTAGATGACCCATGTGAAGCAGAGTTTTTGGGTTATATCGGGAAAACAGATGAAATAATCAACATGAAAGATTACGGGGTTGAAACCAGCGATTCGTTAAGAGATGATGCAAAGATTTTCGCAGTCACCTCCTCTCGTATGGATGCAGGTAAAACAACTTTGACAGCCAAACTCATAGAAGAATTAAGTAAAGAATACAAAGTAGGTTCCCTAAAACTTACGGGATCAGCTAGAGAAAGAGACAGGTTAAAAATGATTGACGCAGGCTCCAAGATCTCACTGGACTTCGTAGACGCAGGCCTACCATCAACTGTGGACGACCCAAGAGATGTCCAGAGAGCGGCTAAAGGCCTTTTGAATCAGGCCTTTGATGAGGATCTTGATTTTGTTGTAATCGAGTTCGGAGCAGGAATAATCAGCAAGTACTGTGTACAGGAAGTACTCAGAGAACTCGAGATTCGGAATCAGGTTTTCGGTATAGGGGCAGCAGCTCTCGATGTCGTAGGCGCCTACGGCCTTGAAAATATCTTGAAAGATATTGGTTATGAACTGGACTTCATCTCAGGGCCTATAACAGATACAAGTGTTGGAAAAGATACTATTGAGGATTACGTGGGTGTTCCTGCACTTAACAGCTTCAATGAAGAAGATATGGAAAGAGCTGCGGAGATAGTGTCCGAGAACTTTAATTAAGGCCTTTCGGCCTGATTATGGATAAATTCCATAATCCTATCTGCCATATCTACGTCTAGGACTTCTTCTACTCCCTCTACTCCTGGAGATGCATTTACTTCTCCTATGTAGAATCCTCCGTCCTCGGATTCTAGGATGTCGATTCCGGAGATATCAAGTCCGCACAGTCTTGAGGCCTTTATACATGCCTCTATCATTTCTTCGGATGGATCTACTTTTTCCCTGTTTCCGCCAGTTGAAATATTAGATCTGAATTCTTCGTCTCCGACTCGCTTGTAGGAATATGTTTCGTCACCAATTACAATCACTCTAATGTCTTCTCCCGGGTTTTCGATGTATTCCTGTAAACAGATTTCCTGCTCGAACAAAGCTAGAGTATCGGTTATAGGACCTATGTCGCTTTCTGTTGAGGCCTTCATCACTCCCTTACCTCCGTAACCTGAAATTATTTTGATTACTGCAGGATAACCTATTTTCTCTGCTGCCCGGATTGTTTGATCGCTTGAGAGAGTGTAAGCAGACTCAGGTACAGGTAGTTCGGCCTCTGACAGGATTTTCATCATGTAAAACTTGTTCGAGGCGATTGGTAATGAGTCGGAGTCCATCTGTGTATATACGCTTTTGTCGTGTAAAATTTCGGCGAAATGCTCTGCGTTCATCATGTCTGCTCCAAGTAATCGCAGATAAACTGCATCAAACTCGGAGAGATCTGCGTCACGGTACTTTAATTTTGTTCCATCCTCTGTTGAAACAGTTCTTATGCCCTCTAGTGGTACTCCGAGGACATTGTCAAAGTATTCCTTACCGGCTTCAATAAAGTGATGATGCTGGGCTGATTTCTCGCCGTAAACTACTGCGCATTTCATTCGTCGTCACCATTTTTCAAGGCCTCTGCAATTCGACCGTAAACATTTTTCCCGCTCTGTTTTTCAAACATTTTCAGTTCAGGCCTTACATCCATGTCCATCACTTTTTCACCTTTCAATCTAATCTTGCAAATCTTGGTGCCGACAGCTTTTGCAGCGTCATCGACTACTTCTTTCTGGGTATCTGAAAGACTGTGATACTGTCGACTGATCTCCTCATCGTTCCAGATATTGTTCTCAAGTTTAAGCGAGATTTTTTCCCCGTCAATATAAAGAACATCAAAAAAGTCTCCTTCAGGGATTTCCTGTATAATCACGAATTCCTTCTCTTGATCAAGATCATTAAGACCTTTGATTTCCTCGAAACTATCTAGTTTCTCTACGTAATCCAGCTCAAACTCTGAGTACTTTTTCAGGAGGAATGGATCCTCAATATCTTTTTCAAGACCTGTTAAGCCTCTCTTATTCGAGATAGAGGCCTGCATAGGCGAAGGCACGTTTTTCTCGGTTAAGACCTTGATCATGTACGGTTTCTTCATTAAAATGAAAATAGATGATGGATCAAGATTGGCTGAGGCCTGAGTTTGAGTCAGGGTCTCGGTCAGCACTCGAGTATAATTAAATGCTTCAGGTCTCGGGTTGATGTATAGAATGTGTTCTGACCCGATTTTTTCATCTTCAATATAGACTTCCGGTTTTTTCCCGGAGTAAATCCCTGTATCTGCTAAAGATTTTTTCTCCAGTTCCTCAAAGTGCTGTCTGAAGTTCTCTGTTTCGTCCTCAAATTCATCTGCTAGTATCAGTATCTTCTCCGTCATTGTTCTCCCCCTCTTCATCTTCGCTTTCGTTGTTTTCTGGTTTCCATAACCGGTTTACTTTCTCTTCTCTGTTCCATTTCTCTATGTAGCTGTGCATCGGCTGTGGCAGCACACTTTTCAGTAAACGGCCTTGTCTCATAATCTTCTTCAGCCGTAGCTCCATGTTTTTACTCAGTTCATCGTAGACTTTGGAGTCTGAGTAGATGAGCCCGTTCTTGATTCGCCAGTAGGCTGTGGTTTCTTTCGGAGCAAGCACAACGTATCCACGTTTCCGGCCTTTGAACTCGTCCATTGCCTCCCGCATTTCAGAGTCATCAGCGTAGTACACACCGCCTGAAACTGTGTCTGCGCTCGGATCTACGATAATGAGTTCATCACCTTCTACTCCTACACATAGACTGTAATGAGCGGTCTCTGAACCTGGGAAAAGCACTGGTTTGGCAAAGTTCGGTATCACTAATGCTCCGTTGTCGAACCAGGTTTTGAGCTCGTCGGATAGTTTTCCGATTTTGTCGTATTCAACGTATGCTCCTCTAACTTGGTTGTCTGTCAACTCCTCTACTGCATCTATGAGCTCATCAGGCATTGTTCCCTTGCCTACCTCGCTTCCTGCTAGTTCGCCGATTTCTTTCTGTCCGTGTGCGAATCCGAAAATGTTCAAGGCCATTTCAGCGGATGCAGGCCCGCAGTATGAAGGGTCCTGGGCTGTGAAGTATCTCTTCATGTCTTCAAGAGTTTTTATGTCGCTCCGCGTTCTCTTGAACTTCACGTTAGAATCCATTACCTGGCTGTTCGGAGCGATCATAGTGTAGCCGTCGTCTGTGTCGATTGTTGTGCTGAACAGTGTGACATCAATAAGCTCTCCTCGTTCCTCATCCAAGTAGATTTTCTCGTTAGCCTTGACTGAACGAGAGTTCTTCAGGTAAATCCCTGCTGCGAAGTTTTTAAACAGGTCTTTGAATCCGTAGAACATGAGGCCTGCAAGTAATAATGTTAGGGCCCATGTGGTGGCGGTCACGATTTCCTGGATTGTGCTTTGAGCAAGGCTTGCCTGAACCAGTATGAACTGGAATAATAGCAGGTATAGGAAGATTTTCAGGATTGTCTCTGAAATCTTGGTTATCTCTCGGTTGATTCCTGCTCTCCGCAAATGCTTGCTGAGGCCTAAAGTATTGAAAAAGTCAGAGATAATCTTCACGAAAATATTTACTCCTATTACTCCGAGTACCGCCACCAGGATAGCTGAGGTAATGTTAGGCAGTGCTCCTACTGAGGCTGTATAAAGCTCTCTACTGATATCTGCGTTCAAATAGAAAAGCGCAGCTGCGATTATCGCCGCGTCAAGTACATATACTGAGTACTGGATCTTGTCTTTCAAGGCCTGTATCTGCTTCCTGTTGGTATCGTCTCGTCTCTTTACAAGTATCTGAGTGATTCCTGATCGGAAAAGTTTCACGAAGAGATGTCCTAAGATTAAAATTAGTATTGTTACCGTTAGACGTACCGCCAGCGTATCAGCTGTCAGAAAGTTCATTATTTGAGAGAGAATTGCCAAGGTTTTTTTGCACCTTTATATCAAAGATAAAGCATCTCGCTTTTTATAAACCCTTGATTTTTCCGTGACCTATTAAACGCCAGCGAGAGTCGATTTGCCGGCTTATAGCCACTCTATCCCCTTTTTCGGCGCATACAGGCATCTTCAAATCAACCTTCACATCGTCTCCAGCTTGAGTAACTATACCTGCAGACTTTGTAGTTCCAACGTTAACCATTAAGGCCTCATGCTCCTTAATGTTCTCAATCTTCATTTCTTCTTCGTCTCCTGAGCCAATTAACGTTTCAAGAAGCTCTACATCAAGCTCTAAGTTTTCCGTTGTGTCTGGTAGCTCTCCTTTTTTACCGAGAACATTTCCGGCCAAGCCATCAGATTTAACTAGCGAAGGATCGAGTTCTGTTGCTAGACTTAACAATCCTCCTGGTACTGCTTCATCTACAGGGCTTCCTCCTTGTATAATACCTGTGATCTCTGTGGTGACGGCCTCCCATTTTTTCCCGTCCTTTCTGATTCCCGGCTTTAATTCAATTTTATCTCCGTCCTCAAGCTTTCCTTTAACTAAGCTTCCTCCTAACACTCCACCTCTAAGCTCATTTGGCGATGAACCTGGCTTGTTAGTATCAAATGAACGCGCTACAAGCATCTTTGGACTGGACTCTAAATCTCTTTCAGGTGTCGGAATCTCTGTTTCTAAGGCCTCTAAAAGCGAATCAATATTAACTCCATGTTGTGCTGACATTGGGATTATTGGAGCGTCCTCTGCTATACTTCCATCTATAAATTCTTTGATCTGGCGGTAATTTTCTCTAGCTTGTTCCTCATCTACTAAATCAATCTTGTTCTGTACAATTACAATATTTTCAATTCCTGCAATCTCTAAAGCGGCTAAATGTTCGTGTGTCTGAGG
>LKMQ01000025.1 GCA_001564145.1 Nanohaloarchaea archaeon B1-Br10_U2g29 | reverse complement strand
AGCTCTCCCTGAACTCAAAGGCCTCAACCTGTCTATCAGCAACCGACGAAAAAAGCACAGCCAAGACTAAAAGCGAAATAGTAAAATAAACAAAAAACTCAATCGAAACCTGGCCCTTCATACAATTAAATTGGCAAGACCTGAATAAAAAATAGGTTGAAACTTTCACAAAAAAAGTTATATATTCAATCGCTTTCTCTAATTGAAACATCTTGGAGTACTGGCGTAATTTCTCTATTATCTGAGGAAAGCTCAGCCTCAAACCAGTAGACAGACTCTACTGAGTCAAAACTTGACAAACTGTTGATTTCATCAGATCCTCCATTTAATGAGACTAACTCTTGATTATCAGGGTTTCCATCATCGTTAACATCTTGATAAATTGTTATCTCAATTTCTGTACCAGAAGGAATAACTGAATTAGAGACAAGTTCTTCAACCTCGAAATCAGCGTTTTTTGAACCTGATTCTAAATAACCATGTTCTGTACTATTCCAAAGTTTTTCTACTTCATTTTCATTTAACGCTCGAGACCAGACCATTACCTCTTCAATACCGCCTTCCCAGAATCTCCGATAGCTATCGGAACCATCATCATAGTTTGCGCCAATTTGAAGATTTGCATCGCTAGTTCTAAGCTGACTAGAACCAGTATCACTATTTTCTTGAGCTCCATTATGATAAATATGGCCTATCCCATCAATACTACTGTAAGTTCCTGTAGCTAAATTCCACTCATCTTGGTTCCATTCTTGATAAGTAGCCAGGCCTGATGTAGGCGCGCCTGAAAGGATATCATTTCCATCCTCATCTCTCACATTAAAAGTAACATATCCATCATCATTATGCTGTCTCATCTGATATGTCAAATCTCCTTTACCAATAAGACCTGCCCAATCCTCTGGTTGTTGGCCCGGCTGATACCAAACCGACAATGTGATTTCATCTTGTATATCTAGCGAAGCATCATCACTTGATTGGAAGAAGTTATCATCACCATCTACTTCTGCGCCAGATGAACCAAGTAGGCCATCTCTTCCTAGATTCGCCTGGCCTTGGAGTATAGCATCATTATCATTCTCTGAATAGTCAATAATAGGCTCCCCATTCTCATCAAAAGTTAAATACATCTCCAGGGAGTCAGCTAACGGAGAGTATTCAGGATCAAAACCTAATCTTATCTCATCCTCATTTCGATCACCGATATTTCTTGTAACCACTCTGCTTCTACTATTTGAAGAATCCCAGTCAACTTGAGAACTCCAAGAAAGCCCAGAAGTCATGTCCGGAGAGCTTAATCTAACAAAACCATTCTCTGCTGAGGCCCTCATCCTGTAACCCCCTCTATCCACAGGAAGATTAGAAGTCTGAACATTAGTACCCAGTATTACAGTATGGTTGGATAGCTGGCCCGACCGATTCTGAGTAAAAACTATATTTCTGTCATCAACCACTCTAGCATCTACAATATTATCAGGCACATTTAATGTGAAACTGGTCTGAGCAGAATCTCCTAATGCGTCAGCCCTTTCAATAGCAGATTCCATTTCATCAAGCGATGAAGTGAAACGGGCGTCCTGAGAATCGGTTCTTAAATTTATTACATCCTGCTGAACAAGTCCAATGAACGGTGTTGCCATCAAAAGGCCTAAACCTACTACTGCCAGATATTCTATGGAGGACTGAGCCTTAAAATCCATACCTATAATTTGGTGAGGGTCGAATAAAAGTTTGCTGAGAATCTAAAAGTTATTACTCAGGGTAGATGTGTGCAGTTTCATTCGAATATTCTATGTTTAATTGGTAAATTCCTTGATCAGTAGGGATGTCAGTAGAGTTGATTTCAGTGTCAAATGATCTTGAAAAATTCTTTCTTTGTTCGCCCCGCGCCTGTGTGAATATCAAGGCCTGATCCATTGAATATACTGTCTCGATATTTCCTGGTACCTGAAAATTTATTGACTGCTTACTTTTCTCCCCAGATTTGGATACTTGGTCTACTGTTTGACCTAATTCATTTATTTCGGCTTGAAAGTTGGCGTCTTCTGAGCTGATGGCTAGGTCGATCATAGAATCTTGTGCTTCTACTACAAACGGTGTGGCAAGTAGGAGGGCTATGCCTATTATTCCTACTAGTTCAATTGAGGCCTGTCCCTTCATATTGTATGTTTGTGGTGCCGGGTTAAAATCAGCTTGGTCGACACTACCCTCAGATTACAACGGCCGATTTAAATGGAGGCTTCGCCCATTTACAGTTATTATGGAAGGCGAAAGTGTACTCTGGTTCAAGGAAATCGGAGCAGATGACAAGGCAAAAGTAGGTGGAAAAAGCGCAAACCTAGGAGAACTGCAGAACGAGGTGGACGTACCTGTACTACCAGGATTTGCAACGACAGCAGACGCTTACGACCACTTTATCCATGAGACAGGCCTGAAAAACAAGATTGAAGAGACTTTAAATGATTTAGATAATGATGATGTTAAGGATTTGCAGATGAGAGGCCAGCAAATCCGTTCACTGATTAAAGAAGCAGATATGCCGCGAGATCTTAAAAATGAGTTTGCGGAGGCCTATGAAGAGTTAGAGAAGAATCTTGGAGTAGATAACCCTGAAGTTGCTGTGCGTTCAAGCGCTACAGCCGAGGATCTGCCTGGAGCCTCTTTTGCTGGACAACAGGAGACCTACTTGAATGTTTCAGGCAAACAAGACTTAGTTAAAAGAATAAAAGACTGCTTCGCCTCACTTTTCACAAATAGAGCTATTTCCTACAGAGAGGACAAAGACTTCTCACATTTTGATGTAAAGCTAAGTGCTGTGGTCCAGAAAATGGGTAGAAGCGATGTCGGTGCTGCAGGAGTAATGTTCACAATGGACCCCGACTCAGGTTTCGAAAACGTAGTAACAATCAATGGAAGCTACGGACTCGGAGAGTATGTGGTTCTAGGAGAAGTTAATCCTGATGAATTCACAGTGTTCAAAGAAAATCTTGGGATAATTGAAAAGCATAAAGGAGAGAAAGAGGTTAAACTAGTTAGAAATCCTGACCATGAAGAAGGCGACGATACAGAAAATGTTGAGAAGAAAGTACCTAAAAATGATAGAGAAAAATTCTGTATAACCGATAACCAGGCCGTTGAGCTTGCTAAATACGCAATGAAGATTGAGGACCATTATGGAAAGCCTATGGATATTGAATGGGTTCTGGACGGAGAAACAAATGAAATGTACATCGTACAAGCAAGGCCTGAAACCGTAATGGCTGAGAAAGACGAAAACATAATAGAAGATTACAAACTGAAAGAAGAATCAGAGGTCTTACTTGAAGGATCTGCAATCGGATCAAAGATTGGCTCAGGAAAAGCCCACGTACTTGAGTCACCTAAACAGATTGACCAGTTCGAGGAAGGAGAAGTACTTGTAACAGACATGACGGATCCTGACTGGGAGCCGATCATGAAGAAGGCCGGAGCGATCATCACCAACAAGGGAGGAAGAACCAGTCACGCAGCGATCGTCTCAAGAGAACTAGGAGTACCAGCAGTAATCGGAACTGAAAACGCGACCTCCAAGATCCCAAACAAGAAACCTGTTACAGTCGACTGTTCTTCAAGCACAGGAAAAATCTGGGATGGAGAAATAGATTTCGAAGTAGAAGAACACCACTTAGATAAAGTCCCGGAAACAGAAACAGATGTTCAGATTAACATCGGTGAACCAAGCGAAGTATTCCATCTAGCACAGCTACCTGTAGACGGAGTAGGCCTGGCAAGAGAAGAATTCATAATTTCAAGCCACGTCGGAGAGCACCCGTTAAAATTAATTGAGGAAGGACGTGAAGACGAATATGTGAGAGCTTTGCGTTCAGGCCTTGGGAAGATCGGCGCTGCTTTCTACCCTGAGCAGGTTGTAATCAGGTTATCTGATTTCAAAAGTGATGAGTATGCAGACTTGAAAGGCGGTGAAGATTATGAGCCTGATGAGGCAAATCCTATGCTTGGATTTAGAGGAGCTTCACGTTATTACGATGAACAGTTCTCACAGGCCTTCGAGTTAGAGTGTAAGGCTTTGAGAAGCGCTATTGATGATTTAGGCCTTGATAATATTACAATCATGGTTCCGTTCTGCCGTACAGTTGATGAAGGTAAAAATGTGCGTGCTAAGATGAAAGAGTACGGCCTGGATCAAGGTGATATCGATGTTTATGTGATGGCCGAGTTACCGGCTAATATTATAGGTGCTGAAAGATTTGCTGACGTATTCGATGGATTCTCTATCGGTACTAATGACTTGACACAGACTACTTTAGGTGTTGACAGGAACAGCGATAAGCTGAAAGACTTGTTTGATGAGAGAGATGAAGCAGTGATGGAATCTGTCTCAACACTGATCAGTAAGGCCCATGGAAAAGATAAGCATGTAGGAATCTGTGGAGATGCACCAAGTACTCACGAAGAGTATGCGCCTTTCCTAGTAGAAGAAGGGATTGATGCTATTTCAGTCAGTCCTGATGTAGCTTTAGAGACAATCCTGAAAGTTGCTGAAGCCGAAGAAAATGTCGAAAACAAAGTTCCTGTACAAGTTGGTGAAAAATTCAACAAGGAAGATGTAGGAAACGCAGCAGGAGAGATCTATGACACACTCAACAAACATGGTTCTGCAACAGCATCAGCATTGAAAAACTACACTAACAAATTAAATGATCAGGTTAGGGAACAAGCATTAGGCTGGCTTGCTAAAGAAGACAAAGTAGAGATAGATGAGGAAGAAGGTGAAATAAAGTACAAGCTTAACGAATAGATTACTATTCTTTTTCTTTTCTATTATCTAAAATTGATTCTGCTCTTGTAGACTTGTTCTCCTTGATGTTTGACAGTAACCCATTTTTGGCCTTCGATTGGTGTGGTTGAGGCCTCGTAGACTCCTACTGCGTAGCATGTGTTTTCAAAATCTTCCGGTTCGTATTCGTTTTCTGCTAATATGTTGAGAACTATTCTATCGTTTCTGTGTTTGTATGTGTATTTCATGTCTGCTTGTGTGGTCTGTACTGGGAAGTAGCCTTCGAACTCTAATTCATTGTTGTTGGTTACGTCTACGTTGACTGATTCTCCTCTGTCGAACCGGCATTCTGTTTCTAGGTCGGTGAAATGGATTTCTTGTAGTGCGCTGGCTAAGAATAGGCCTGTTATTCCGATGAAAATTATTGCAAATACCGCTCCCCAAAATTTTGACATAGTTACTATAAGGAGACAAAAAGATTTAAACCCTTTGAAGTGACAACTTAGAAACCTTGTTTGTCAGGATTTATTAAGAAGCAAAACGAATCCAAAACTGTAATGAGCGATGGCCGTGTAATAGGAGTGATCTCAGGAAAAGGAGGGGTAGGAAAAACCTCCATAACAGTCAATCTAGGAATAGCGCTCAAACAAATGGGCAAAGAAGTCACACTTGTAGATGCAGACTTCTCAGCCTCAAACCTAGGAGTCTATCTAGGAAGATACGACCACCCTGTCAAAATACAGAAAGTACTACACGAAGAAGCCTCAGTAAACCAGGCTATCTTCAGACACCCAACAGGAGTCAAAGCAATAACTTCTTCCAATGAAATCAACCAGGTAGAACCCAATACAGCCAAACTAAGGGAACTACTTGAAACAGCAGCAAAAGACTCAGACTATGTACTAGTAGACTGCCCACCAGGCCTCAACGCAACAGTAGAAAACATAATCGAATCATGCGATGAACTAATGATAGTCACCATGCCAACGCAGACATCAGGCCTCAACGCAGCACAAGTAATCGAAAAGGCAAAGCAGTTACATAAACCAATTCTAGGTACAGTAATGAACATGGTGGAAAACAATCCAGAAAAAGAACTTGTTGAAAGAGAGGTTGAAATGATGACCGAATCCCATATACTAGGGAAAGTACCTTACGACCCAGAAATGAAAGAAGCGCTCTTCGAGAACACACCCTTGGTACTCCACAACGACCTTTCACCAGCAGCCATCGAAGTCAGAAGGCTTGCACACTCCCTTGAAGGAGAACAGTTTAACGAGCCAAAACTAGGTAAACTGAAAAGAGGCCTAAGAAAAATTAAGAAGAACATTTCCAGATAAACTCAACCCTCAATTTAAATTCAGTATTTTTTCTAGATAACATACCTACTAATCATAACATAAAAAAACTCTTACTGTATCCGTCAAAACCGTTTAATGCAAGGCCTGTTTATGCAAGTTCATACCGGACTCAGTATCAAATGTTTCACCACACACATCACAGGCAACTTCACCATCTTCACCAGTATCTGAACTACTCTCTTCTTCTTTAGAACTCGAATTTTCTGACTCCTCTGAACTCCCCGCTGATTCTTCTTTTTCTGGTTCTTCTTCATCTTCTTCTGGTGGAGCCACTTGAGGCGCCTGAACCCTGCTCTGACCTCTACCTCTCATATCCCTACCAGAATCATTGTTCTTATTCTTAACAGCCACAGCAAGCACAGCAGCAAACACCAAAATCAGGCCTAAAGCCAAATTCATCTGGCTTTGACTCTCAATAAACTCACCAGTCATCTGCCTAACCTCGGCAGTATCAGGATAACTACGAGAACTCTCTGTCTCAGAAGAATCTCCCGTATCCTCAGAACTACCAGCGGATTCCTCTTCAAATGTTACATCATCATGGAATGAAGCAAGTGTAGATGCCGAACCAGTAATTTCATCACCGCTCGAAACACCGCTTACCTCAAACGTAATGCTTGGAGGCGTACGAGTATCCTCAGGCAAATTAATAGTCAATACTATATCTACTGACTCTCCTGATTCCAAGTCACTGATTTGATTCGGTTCTAAAGAATAGTCATCTACCCCTGAAACATCAAACTCGATATCCTCTGCTACAGCTTGTCCCGTATTTTCAACAGTATAAACAATATCATAATCTTCGCCTAAACCAATTTCAGGATCGCTTTCAGAAGTAACTGAAAGCCCTGTCTCATAATAAACTTCTAAAACTCCAGATTCTTCGAACACAAGATCTTCAAAAGGAGGCTTTTCCCCAACAATCTCAATATCATAAATACCAGATTCCTCTATCTCTTGTTCAGCCTCAAAAACACCATCTTCACCAGTTTCAGCACTCACAGTAAACGATTCAGATTCTGAATTTAGATTTACTTCAACTTCTACCTCTTCAACCGAGTTCCCAGTATTGTCATCAATTATCTCACCGGAAATAGAAAATTCTTCTCCTGAAACCATACGAGAACTACCAAGGTCAGGCCTGCTCTCAAAGGCAAGAGAGGAGCCAACACCTTCAGGAACACCTACCAGGTAAGCATTAGTCAGTACACCGTCATCGTGGCCGAACCTTTCACTTTCACGAGGGGTTATAGGGAAGTCAGTCTTCCAAGTAGCGCCCGGTGTCAGACCTACATCGTTATCATCAATTTTACTCCACTCTCCGTCACAGTTTTCAGATCTGAAAGTCCATTCAACACATTCATAAACTTCTATCTGATCAGGATCGATTTCACTTGTATCAAACTCCATTCTAATATTGGAATCAATTCCTTCATCAAAATGATAGTTCGAGATAAAAGCAGCTAGGTTAACAGGCCTGACATTCGGCATGTTAGAAGTATCTAGGCTCTCATCAACATCATCATAATAATTGTAGCTGAGATCTCCTGCCTCTTCTCTATCAACCTGCATATTATCAAGGTTTACACGTGCTTCAGGGAAATCCATTCTCATATCGACAGTATCAGTTTCGATATACTGCTCGAAAAAACCGTTATCGTCCGTTTCAAAAGCTCTTACTCTTCCATCATGCTGAATTCTGAACTCTGTATCCACCCTATTATTCCTTACATCCAATACTCTTCCAGTAAACTCAACGTCTTCTTCAATCCTTAACTCAACAATATCAACTCTATCAACCAGTTCAATATCCACATGAACAGGATTTTCCACTCGGAGATCGTTATAGACAGGCCTACCATCAATATTCAGCCTGTAGTCCCCGCTTCCTAAATCTTCTTTCTCAAACCAGTCATCCTCACCATCAAACAGGAACTCATCCGTCCTCAAACCTGTTACTCCTTCACCTCTCTCAGTAACAGTGAACTCAAGCTCTAACTGATCCAAGTTCCTGTACTTCACAGTATCATCAGAAATACTTTGGTCAGCCCGTAAACTTAGGCCTTCAACTTGCCAAACCTTTTGAACATCTAACTCTCCTGAATCCTCAACAGTGAAATCATCTGTAATCGCTCTTACCTCAAAACTTTCAATATCCTT
>LKMQ01000024.1 GCA_001564145.1 Nanohaloarchaea archaeon B1-Br10_U2g29 | reverse complement strand
GGTGATTCAGACCTATTATTTGAATTTTCAGGCCTCAGTTCTACTCATGAAGCTGCACTTTCTAGGCACTGGAGGAGGAAGATATGCTACAGCAAAGCAGTTGAGGAAGACAGCAGGCATGATTCTAGAAGGAGAAGAATCTTCTATCTACATTGATCCAGGGCCTGGAAGCTTAGTAGAGTGCCAGGAATACAGTACTGAAAAGCTGGGAGGCCTTATAGTCACCCACTCTCATCCCGACCATTATTGTGATGCAGAGTCTATCATTGAGTTAGTTTCTGTTATCCATGAGAATAGCTGTAAACTTTTAGCCCCAGAATCAGTTCTGAACGGTTACGGGGACATGGAGAAATCAGTTTCCAACTACCACCAAGAGATGTGTACTGCAAAAGTCAACTTGACAGATAAACCTTATGCAGAGATAGGAGAGTTCAAGATTGAAACTCAGGAAATGTTCCATAACGATCCAAAGACCAGAGGCCTCAAGATTAGTGACGAAGTGAAAACTTTTGGCTTCTGGACCAACTCAAATTACAGCGACGAACTAATAAAATTTTACCAGGGATGCGACGCCTTAATAATAAACTGTAACAGGCCTAGAGAAGGAAATATTAGAGGCCACACTTCTTTGACTGATGTACCTAAAATATTGGAAGAGTTAGATGTCAAAACTGTGATAATCACTCATTTCAGCGACAAGTTTTTGGAATCAGATATGGAAGAGGAAAAGGCCTGGCTAGATGACCAAGTTGATGCAAAAGTAATCTTCTCTGAAGACGGAATGACTTATCCTGGCGATAGAAAGTTGAGTAGTTACTAGATACGCGATAATTATCCTATTTGGTTGAGAAAAATTTTTGGCCACGGCAAACTTGATTTAAAAATAGGCCTAACAGTTCTAATATAGGCGATTCTAAAAATGGACGGAGAGTACAAGCCTCGTGAAATTGAGGATAAATGGCGTGAGAAATGGCAGCAAAAAGGAACATACGAATACCAAAACGATGACGATAAAGAAGTTTACGCAATAGATACTCCACCACCGACAGTCTCAGGCAACCTGCATTTCGGCCACACATACGGAAATACTTTAACCGATTTTAAGGCTCGTTTCGAACGGATGAAAGGAAAAGACGTTTTCTTTCCTTTCGGATTTGATAACAATGGAATCGCCAGTGAAAGACTAACAGAAAGGGAGCTAAATATTCAACACGGAGACTTTGAACGTTTCGAGTTCCAGAAAAAGGTAAGAGAAGTCTGCGAACAGTATGAACAAAAGTTCGAGGACACAATGAAGGAGTTCGCCTTCTCAATGGACTGGAACAATACGTACAAAACAATCAGTCCAAAGGTTCAGAAGATTTCCCAGTTATCATTTATCGACCTTTATCAGAAAGATAGAGAGTACAGAGAGAAAGCACCGGCAATTTGGTGCCCAGAATGTGAAACTGCTATCAGCCAGGTAGAAACAGAGGATATGGAGAAATCCAGTCATTTCAACAATATTGAATTTGACTTAGCTAGTGGAAACGGCTCCATCACAATCTCAACTACAAGGCCTGAACTTCTCCCCGCTTGTGTTGCAATCTTTGTTCATCCGGATGACGATGCCAATCAGCCGTTGGTAGGTGAAAAAGCTGAAGTACCTCTTTTCGACTATGAAGTCCCTATACTTGAAGATGAGAGAGTCGACATGGAGACCGGTACGGGAGTTGTAATGAGCTGTACCTTTGGAGACCAAAACGATATCGAATGGTACCAAGCACACGACCTAGACTTGAGAGTCGCAATCGATGAAACAGGTACAATGACAGATTTAGCTGAAGAATATGAAGGCCTTTCAACACATGAAGCAAGAAAAGAAATAGTAAATGATCTTGAAACCAAAGGAAGGCTAACTGATAGATGGGCTATAGATCACACTGTACAGGTCCATGAAAGATGTGATACAGAAGTAGAGTTCTTGGTAACAGAGCAATGGTATATTGAAGTATTGGATAAGAAAAAGAAATACTTGAAACTGGGTAAAGAAATGGATTGGTACCCAGAAAAAATGTTTACACGTTACAAAAACTGGGTAGAAGGCCTAGAATGGGACTGGTGTATCTCCAGGCAGAGAGACTCCGGTATCCCAATACCTGTCTGGTATCATAAAGAAACAGGTGAAGAAGTTGTAGCTGATAGAGACCAGTTACCTGTCGACCCATTGGAAGAAGATCCTCCGGTAGAAAACCCTGAAATGTATGAGCCTGAAACCGATGTATCCGATACATGGGCGACAAGCTCCCTGACTCCTCTAATTAATGCCGGATGGGATGGTGAAGAACTGAAAAGACCTGAGCTTTATCAAATGGATTTAAGGCCTCAAGGCCATGATATCATAAGTTTCTGGCTGTTCCATACAGTAATTAAATGCTATGAACATACCGGTAAAGTTCCTTTTGATTCCGTTATGATAAACGGAATGGTTCTGGATGAGAACAGGGAGAAAATGAGTAAGTCTGTTGGAAACGTTGTAACTCCTCATGAAGTCCTGGAAGATTATCCTGTTGACGCTGCAAGATACTGGAGCGCAGGAAGCAAAGTTGGAGACGACCTACCGTTCAAAGAAAAGGACTTGGTAGGCGGCGAAAGAGTTATGAGAAAGCTGTGGAACGCATCCAAACTGGTAGATCAGTTAACAGAAAAAGATGTCAAGGCCTCAAAGTTTGAGGAAGTCGATAGATGGATGCTGAAAAAATCAGATAGGATAGTAGAAGAAGTTACGGAGCATTTTGAACAGCATGAGTTCTCGAAGGCTCGTGACAAGTTGAGAGACTTTTTCTGGAACAATTTCTGCGATGACTACCTAGAAATCTGCAAACAAAGACTGGAAAACGAAAACAACTCTGCCGAGAAGGCCTTGAGACTAACCCACAAGAAAATCTTGCAAATGTTCGCACCTTTCATGCCTCATATCACCGAGGAGATCTGGAGAGAAATGCACTCTTCTAGTTCAATCCATAGAAGTGAATGGCCTAAGCCAGAAAGAAATGTTAAGGCTTCCGAAAAGAAAGGAGACCGAGCTATGAAAGTTATAGGTTCTCTTAGAAAATACAAGTCACAGAATCAACTAGCACTAAATGATGAAGTTGAGAAAGTACAGGTATTTGGAGATATCTCAGGATTTGAATCAGCAGTGAAAGAAGTAATGCATGTCTCAAAAATTGAAATCATGGAAGAATCCCCAGAGTTAGAGAGACAAATCAAAGAAATTAAATTAGATTACGGTAACGCAGGCCCAAAATACGGAGACAAAGTACCAAAGCTGGAAGAGGCCTTAGAGAACAATGAGTTCATGCTGGAGGACGGCCGACTAGAAGTAGCAGGAGAAAGATTAAAGCCTGAAATGTTCGAAGTAATAGAGGAAAAGACATTCACAGGAGAAGGCTCATTCGTAGATGGAACAGTCCCTATAGTCGTGAAGTAATAAATTTTCAGGTAGAAAGTTGATCTATGAGCCAGAAAAAACACCAAGAAATGTCTAAGTACCAGCTGAAGAAATTAATTAGTAAGCTGGAAGACATTAGAGGCAGGAACACAGAACTCGTATCGCTATACATTCCAGCAGGATACGACATGTCCAAAATATCGGAATTCGTAACCAGCGAGGCCTCAGAAGCCGAAAACATTAAATCTAAGCACACCCGAAAGAACGTTCAGGCAGCCCTAGATAAAATAGGCAGAAAAGTTAAAGAGGAACAGCAGACTCCTGAAAACGGCGTGGCCTTCTTTGCAGGAAACGTCTCAGAGCGAGAAGGAAGACCCGATATCCAGGTATGGGAAGTTATCCCTCCAGAACCGTTCGAGTCACGACATTACCGGTGTGACAAAGAATTTGTGTTGGAACCCCTAAGGCAGATGATTGTAGACGATAAAGTGTACGGATTAATCGTAGCTGATAAAAATGATGCAGCAATCGGATTCTTACAGGGTAACTCTGTAAAGACTGTTCAAACCATGAGTTCCAACGTACCAGGAAAGACTAAAGCCGGAGGACAGTCTGCCCAAAGATTCGAAAGATTCAGAAAGGAGATGTATCATACCTGGATGAATGATATAGCAGACAAAGCACAACAAGCTTTCCTTCCCAAGAAAAGAGAAAACAAATTGTTGGGTATAATTGTCGGAGGCCCAGGATTTACTAAGGAAAAATTAATTGAAGATGACTTTATCCATCAGGAACTACAGGAAAAAATAGTTGCAAAAGAATCGACAGACTTCTCAGGAGAAGAAGGTTTAGAAGAACTTGTAACAAAAGCAGAAGACGCAATAGAGGACTCTCAAGTTATCAAAGAGAAAAATCTTGTACAGGAATTCTTCAACAACCTAGAAAAGGAGAACGGTAAATCCGAATACGGGCCTGAAAGAGTAAAGGAGGCCTTAGATATGGGCGCAGTTGAGACAGTATTAATTTCTGAATCAACGGATCTTTTCTATGCAGAATTTGAATGTCCTGAAGGCCATAAAGAGCATATTTTCGAAGCTGAGGCAAAAATACCTGAAACCAGAGAATGCAGCGAATGTAACCAAGACCTAGAGCTTGTAGAAATCGCTGATATAGTAGATGCTTTCGGTAAGACAGCAGAAGAAATGTCAAGCGACCTAGAAATTATAGGCAATGAGCACGAAGAAGGACGAAGACTAGAAAATATGGGTGGTATAGCAGCAATACTCAGATACAGAATAAGATAGACTACAATAAAAACTGAACAAGGTCTTGGATTTAAACTTACTAGAGAAGTTAGAAAATTGTACCAGAATTTAAAGATTCATGTGTTAATATTTTAATATGTCTGAAGATCAAAATGTAAAGAAGGAATGGGAGAGGTTCAATCATAAAATCGATACTGAAGAAGGGTATAATACAGGTAAAGGCCTTACAGAGGAAAAGGTTAGAGCAATTTCTGAGGACAAAGATGAGCCCGAATGGATGCTGAAGAAAAGGTTGGAAGCTTTTAGGCATTTCAAGAAAAGGCCTATGCCTAGTTGGGGACCGGATCTTTCTGAACTGGATTTTGAGGAGATATCACATTACATAAGGCCTGATGCTGAGCAGGCAGATGACTGGAATGAAGTCCCTGAAGAGATTGAAGAAACTTTCGACAAACTCGGTATACCAGAAGCCGAAAAAGAGGCATTGTCAGGTGTTGGCGCCCAGCTTGAGTCTACTGTTGTTTATCAGAATATGAAGGATGAATGGGAAGAAAAAGGAGTCATCTTCTGTGATATGGACAAAGCTGTCCAAGAACACCCTGAACTAGTCAGAGAATACTTCATGAAAAAATGTGTGCCTCCTCAAGACAACAAGTTTGCAGCTCTTCACGGAGCAGTATGGAGTGGTGGAAGCTTTGTTTACGTACCAGAAGGAGTAGAAGTAGAAATCCCGGTACAGGCCTACTTCAGAATGAACAACAAAGGAATGGGACAGTTCGAACACACACTAATCATTGCTGAAGAAAACTCTACTATTCATTATATTGAAGGTTGCTCAGCACCTCAGTACACACAGTCTAACCTTCACGCAGGATGCGTAGAAGTATTCGTTAAAGAAAACGCACACGTCCAGTACTCCACAGTCCAGAACTGGAGCAAAAACACATACAACCTGAACACCAAGAGAGCAAAGGTAAAAAGCGATGGAGTAATGGAATGGGTTTCCGGAAGCATGGGCTCAAAAGTTACAATGTTATACCCGAGTTCACATTTGAACGGTTCAGGGGCAAGAGCTAACCATATCACAATCGGATACGCAGGCGACGGGCAAAACATTGACACAGGAGCAAAAGTGGTCCACAACGCTCCAAACACTAACTCGACAATAGAATCCAAATCTATTTCCCAAGGCAGCGGTCGAACGAATTACAGAGGCCTAATCAGAATACCAAAAGGAAGCCACGGCAGTAAAACCTCTATCGAATGTGACGCACTCATGTTCTCAGATGAAGCCACATCCGACACAGAGCCTTACATCGAAATTAAGGAAGACGATGTAGAGATGGCGCACGAAGCCACAGTAGGAAGAATCGGAGATGAAGAAATCCACTACTTAATGAGTAGAGGCCTAGAGGAGGAAGAAGCCAAAGAAATGATTGTAAGAGGATTCATCGAGCCGATCGCCAAAGAACTACCAATGGAGTACGCAGTCGAACTCAACAGACTAATCCAGCTAGAAATGGAGGGAAGCCTAGGATGAAAAACTCAAAACAAGCTCAAGTTGAAAAAGAGTACAAAGAACTGGCAGCTCCAGAAAGCATCCGCACACCTGGAAGAACATGGACTCGTTACCCAGAACTGGAGCTTGAAAGACCTGAAAGCTCTCCAGAAGTCGAGATTGAAACCAGAGGAGAAATTACAGTTTACCAAGGTGAAGAGGCCTTTGAGAAGGCTGGAGAGAAGTTTATGGATGCTGTAAAAGTTGATGAGAACAAGTTGACAGCTTTCCACGCATACCGAGTTAACTCAATGATCTACGTTGAGGCTTCTGGAAAATCAGAACTAAAAATCAAGTACTCAGGCGAGGGCCCAGCACATACACACTTGATCATAGATGCAGATGACATGACTGAGCTCTCAATTACCGAAGAGTTCAGAGGAAGTGGAGAAGTTCATACCTCGATAAATGAATTCTACACAGGTAAGAACTCCAGCATTGAGTACGGAGCTGTTGAGGCCTCAGAAGTTGAGCTGCGTTACTCTGTTAGGAAGGCAATTGTTGAAAGAGACTCTAGCATGGACTGGTTGAACTCGATGTTTGAAGGAGAGCTCTCCCGAACACGTATTGAAACAGTTCTAAAAGGCGACAATACTTCGACTGAGAAAACAGGGGTTTGGTACCCAGTAAATAATCAGCACTTCGACATCTCACTACTAACATACCATTACGGAGAGAACACCAAATGCGACATGGACTCAAGAGCAGTCATAGATGACAGCTCCAGAAGCATTTACGAAGGCCTCCAACAGGTACAGCAAAGCGCTGAAGACACAAAATCATTCCAAGACCAAGAAACATTGATGCTGAGCGACAACGCTGAAAACAATGCATCACCGAAACTGATGATCGAGAACCCTGATGTAGAAGCCAGCCACGCTGCAGCAGCAGGAAACATCAAGAAAGACAAACTCCACTACCTAGAGAGCAGAGGCCTGAATTACGGCGCTGCCGAAAGACTGGTCGTAAAAGGCTACTTTGAACCGGTAATGGAAGAGATTTCGCTTCCAGGCCTGAAAGAAGTTATCAGGGAAGAAGTAAGGAAGAAACTTGACAGATAAAAAACTCCTCTGATATTTCTCTAATATGGACTCAGATAAAATCAAGAAGGACTTTCCGTTATTCAAAGAGAGACCTGAACTCTCATATCTGGATAATGCTGCGACATCTCAGAAACCAGAGAAAGTAATCGAAGCAGTCGAAAAATTCTACCGGAAAAATAATTCAAATATCGGTAGAGGCCTCTACCAGTTAGCGAATGACTCAACCCTGGCGTTTGAAGGTTCCAGAGAGAAAGTTGCCGATTTTATAGGAGCGGAGAAGGACGAAGTTGTTTTTGTTAGAAATACTACTGAGGCCCAGAATCTGGTTACTTCAAGTCTGGATTTTGAAGGAGATATCATTTTGAGTGAGATGGCGCATCACAGTGAACAACTCCCTTGGAGAGAAAAAGCAGAGGAAGAAGGAAAACAGGTCGAATATTTGAAGACTTCTAATGGCAAAATTTCTGTAGAAGACGCCAGAGAAAATATAGATGAAAATACAGGCCTTGTAGCAGTTTCCCACATCTCCAATGTTTTCGGCGCCATTAACCCTGTTGAAGAGATAATTGAAATCGCTCACGAGAACGATTCACTGGTTATTCTGGACTGCGCACAGTCAGCCCCACACCTAAACCTGAATGTAAAGGAACTTGATGCTGATTTCATAACTTTCTCAGGCCACAAAATGTTAGGCCCTACAGGCACCGGAGTACTTTACGGCAAGAATAGTTTACTTGAGGAGACGAGGCCTTATCAGGTGGGCGGTGGAATGGTGAAGTCAGTAGAAAAAGAATCAGTAAGATATGAAGATCCTCCACATAAGTTTGAAGCTGGAACTCCGAACGTTGCGGGAGCTATAGGCCTGAAAGCCGCAATTAACTATCTGGAAGAAATAGGTATGGATAATAGTGAAGAGCATAGTAGAAAGATTTCCCGGAAGATTCGTGAAGGCCTGGTGGAGATTGAAGGTATCGAAGTTATTTCCCCAGAAGATTCTATCATGGTATCTTTTTACTCAGAAGAGGTTCATTCACATGACCTTGCCGAAGTACTGAACCAGGAAAACGTGGCGGTCCGTGCAGGGAACCACTGCGCCCAGCCACAACACATAGAGTTTGATTTACCAGGTACTGTCAGGGCCTCACCTTACATCTACAACGGTGATGATGACGTGGAGAAATTATTGGAAGG
>LKMQ01000006.1 GCA_001564145.1 Nanohaloarchaea archaeon B1-Br10_U2g29 | reverse complement strand
GGAACTTTTTCGTTTATATCTTCAAATGATTTGAACTCTTCCTTTTCACGTTCGTCTAAGAGCTTCTGCATATGTTTCTTCCCGATACCCGGTAAAAGTTCAAATGCATGTCTACGCGGTGTAACAGGTGTTGCAGTATTGAAGAAATCAACAAATTCGTCTTCTTTCTCCATAATCATTGCATCAAGCACATACTTCAGTTCATTTTGAGAGTTACCAGTCAAATCATCGTAACTAATTCTCGTTTTAATAAACTCAACTTTATCACGGTCACCTTCACCAATATAAAGCTCTTCACCGCCTTTAGGCCTTTCATCCTCTCTCATGACGACTTCTAATAGGGTGTAGTGTTCTGTACCTATAGTTTGAGCTACTCTTTCCTCTCTTTCATTGCTTTTTCCATGTTCTAGAAAATCAAGTACCTTTACGTATTCATCTTTTCCCATTTTCTACACCTTAGAAAATAATTGATAATTGAAATGTTTTAAGGTTTCACTCAGTTTCAATCGACTGAGTGACCTCAAGAATATTTTCTATATCAGAATCATCCAGTTTTACTCTTTCCTTGGAAAAAATACCTCTAACTGTTGACTCATGTACAGGTACTATTTCCAATAACTTGAAAATATGCTTATCCTTCAAAGAATCGACTTCCTCTAACTCAGAATAGAGCTCTTTCAAAGTATCAGTATCAGTTATCTTAGTCTGACGGGTTAAGTTCTCCAATGCAATAGCCTGCTCATGAGTTAAATCCTCCTCATCTTCAGCATCTAAAGCATTCAAAACCTCTACAGGAAAAACATACTCTTCATCTTTAATCTCCATAAACCTTACTCAATCCTCAATCTTCTTCAAATGACCTGATTTTAACTGGAGACTTTTACTGATCTTTCCGTCAGTAAACTCTACTTCAAAAGCTTCTCCACGTTTACCTGTAACCTCTACAGTCTTACCATGGAAACGCTGATGAGGCCTACCCTCACTTATCTGCGCATTAATATGGATCCTTACTTTTTCTCCTACTTCAAAATCCTTCAACTGTTCATTTACCGTAAGTTTATCACGTGGACCTGCAGAAAGTTTGTGACGTGCACCATGCTGAGATCCTCTAGACTTCTCTGCCATTTTCTTTTTAACACCTTATAATACAGAAAAGGCCCTACAAATCTTTTAAATACGAACCCTAGCCGTCTATATCAATCACGTCAAGCTTCACACACTCGGCATTTCGGTCTAATAAGCCTGCAACACTTGGCTCCGACCGGCCGTCATCTCCTGAAATCAATTCTTTGATATAGGTACCTGCTTCAGCCTTGATATCCATTACAAGGAAGTCATCCTCAACTTTCCATTCAACAGATTTGACTTCTCTTTCACGGTGCTTATCGGCTCTACGGTGATCAACTCTTTGCGGAGTTCTTTGAACAACCATGCCCTGAATTTCTTCCAATACCGCTAAATCAGCGTTTTCCAGGTCTTCTACTTCTATCCAGGCCCTGTAAGTCTTATCAGCGTCCAAGTCTTTCACTTCAGCAGGTTTATCGTGGTGAGTCTCCTGTAAATCGAATACTTCTACACGGTCATCTTCATTGATCTCCTCCTGAATTCCTTCCAAATCAATGTTTCTCTCCAGAGGCTCTCGAAGCTCTATTACGAAAGGCCTCTGACCATGACACTCTACATCGATATCTTCTCTTCCTGCTCCGTGGAACTTCGCGTCGATCGCTCCTGTAGCTTCAATGAAAGGCCTTTGAACAATTTCCTGTACAGATCCTTCAAACTGCTGGCCAGTCCAGTTACATTCATCGCATCCTGAACCGCTGCATTCACTGCAAGGCCACTCCGTCTGAGGAAGCTCGCGCGTATACTTATTGTATTTTCCGTAAAATAGCAGAGAGTTAACCTGTAGTTCGATCCGGTCTTTTCCTTCTCTCATGTCGATAACCGCCATTATATCAGCGCGTTCAAAGTCAACCTTGAGACCCGTCTTTTCCTCAACTTTTTTCCCTATAAGCCTGGATAACTCCGTTTTAATAGGCTCTGTAAACTCCAAACCATGCTCTTCCCAAAGTTCTTCCTCTTTCTCCAGAAGTTTTTCTGGAGGCCTGATCCCTATCAAGAAGGTTTCGAGTTCGTATCTGTCGACTGAACTAATAACCATTTCAGCGTAATCTTCAATTTCCTCAAAAATCCCGTTACAGTAACCGCATTCTCCTCCAGTACTTGATTCAGGCCTTTCATCAAAATGCTTTTCTTCCAGGTCTTCACCATAATTTCTAACTATTTTTCCTCGTGTATGGTTTTCCAGACCATGACCTAACTGTGCGAACTGTCTTCCCAAACAGTGGTCGCAAAGATCTTCGTTCTTAATTAATTTTTCTGCTTTTTCTCCTATACTCATAAAGAAAGGATAGAAGAAAGAGTTTTTTAAGAGAATCAGTAAATTGAATCCTTGAATCTCTCGAATAAATCATCTCTAACTTCAAAGGCCTGATTTTTCTCAAGATCAACTATCTGCGGATTAATAATTTTATTACCTGCAGTATCTACCGTTACAGTGGCTACACCCCATCTTCTCTGGAAAACTGATTCGCTGACCTCCAAGTTCTGGAATCTAAAGTAAGGAACAGTATAAGTTGTCCTGTTCCAAAAACCTCTCATCACTATTATGTTACTTTCCCCCATTGAGTAACCTAGATTAGCCCATTTCAAATCTGAGGCCTTTCTAGCCAGTAAAAATCCTGTCATAGGAACAAATACCAAGCCCGGATGGAAGCCAGCAAACACTAATCCTATAGTTCCAGCAAGCAACACAGCTGAAACAGCCAAGTATCTTCTATAGTATCTTTTCCGGGCCATTGGTCCTATGTCGTTCATCTCATCTATATTGAGCTCTCCAATTTCTCTAGCATGTCTATAAACCTCCTCTCTTTTATCCAGCGGAATCAAGACTTTAGTGCTAGTTGAGTCTAGTTCTTCTGTTTCCATTACTCCGGCAGTTTCTGCCTTAAGCGTTGCATAACCAAAATAACGCATCAAGAAGTTTTCAGTTATCTCAAGCTTCTGAATCTTCTCCTCTGGAAGACTACCGCCCTCTTTGTTAATCATACCGCGTTCATACTCAAAAACATCTCCTCGCCTATCTACATGGAAATCATAGTAACTCATGTATTTGCTGATAACTCCGGCTAAAAACATTAGGCCTGAAAGCATTAATGCTGCAGTTAAAGCAGCTATACTGTAGCCTATCATCTGTAATGCATTTGTAGCGAAGAAGGCTGAAGCACCTAAACCTGCCACTACAAATATCATTGCTAAGAAAACTGCTCCTTGAGACCCGCTTAAAACACTGTAAGTAAGAAGAGAATCTCCTATTTCATAGAACTTTTCTGAAGTATCCGATACTTTTTCTGTTTGACTACCCTCTTCTGCTTCACTTGGTTGTTCTCTCCTATTTTTCAGGTTTCTAAGTTCTTCTCTTACTTCTTCCGCTTGATCCTCATCTAAATACTTAAGAGAAGCCTTGGATACATCTCCTCCAGCAGTCTTAATGTTGACCTGTGCAATACTGAAGATTCTCTGCAGTAAACTTCTTTTAACATCAATATCCTGTATCCTCCTAACCGGAATGTCCAATTTGTTCTTAGTGATAACACCGGACTCTATTTTCAGGTCTCCGTCTTCAAAGTAAAAATTATAATTTTTCCAGTAAAGATACTGGTAAGCTCCTGAAATAGCTAAAACCGGTAGAAAAAGCAGCAAGCCTACAATCGGGTTAATAATTATTAGAAATAAGAATATGGCTCCGAAAGTCTGCAAGGTATTGAATGCAATGCTTTTTTTACTGAGCTTCATACTGCGTCAAACCCTTTCTCTGACTCTATAGCCTTGTTCTTAAGGTCTTCCTGCATTTCCTCTGCCCGAGCCTTTTTAAGGCCTGGAATCCGCATATCTGCTCCTTTGCTTCCAGCAGTGTACACCCTCAAAGATGAAAGCCCTAAAACTCTTTCAAGAGGGCCTCTGTTTGTATCGATATGCTGGACTCTGACAAAAGGCACGACCATTGAAACTTTTCTGATAACGCCTTTGTTAATCTCTAAATGATCATCATGGACTTGGAAAAACCAGTTCTGATAGCGTTTAAATGAGTAAAAAACTAGAAGTATTGGAGGTAAAACAAAAACTAAACCTGTAACCGACGCCAAACCTAAACTAGCATGTGCTAAAACAGATATAATAGATCCTAAAACAAGGCCTATTACCAGTGAAGTACCCATCCAAATATTTCGAATCTTTACATTAAGACTTTCCATAAATAACCAATTTTCTCACTTTCCTTTTATTTCTTCGCTCAAAAAGACATCAGACTCTATTTCCAAAAGGCCTTCATCCTCGGTTTTTTCAAAAACTGTTACCTCAATTTCCTCAGAATCTACTTCTATCTTCATAATAGTAGGATTTGAAGGCCTTGCTGAACCCCCGCCTACACCGGTACAGCTCCCAGGATTAAGTAAGAGTCTATCACCAAAATATATTTCCTCTTGATGAGTATGACCATGAATCAGTATATCCGTTTCTAAATCTTTTTCCGCTATCTTCTCTAAAGTAGGTTTATGGCCTCTAGGTGAGATACCTGTTCCATGGTAAACTCCAAAACTTAGGCCTTCAACCTCAAATGTTTTAGATTCAGTTAATTCTTCGTTCTCAAAAAAATCGCAGTTCCCTTTAACACCATAAAAATCAGTAGAGTAATGTTCTAATGCGTTAAAAGTCTCTTCTCTAGCATAATCTCCAGCATGAACGACTATATCGCTTGATTCAATCATATCCCAGAAACGTTCACAGATCTCATCAGCTCTATCAGGTATGTGAGAATCTGAAATTACAGCAATCTCTTTCATATAATCTAATTAAGACAGATAAAAACTTTATAATAAACTGTAACCATTCAAGTAATACGGGGAGACAATAAATAGAATGAGGAATAATGAATGGAACTTAAGCAGTTCACTCAAAGAAAAACACTAGTCCTAATGCTAGGTATAACAGGGCTGTTCTCCCGTTTCGACGTCAATTTACCGACTAAATGGTACAGCATCATAGACACATTAACAGTTTCTACAGGAGTACTTCACTCAAGACTCAGCTGCATAGATCAAGAGGCACAGAGAGAGTATGAAGAAATTGAAACAAATGTAGAGCGCCAGCTAGGGATAGCAAGTTTTTACAGCCCTGACGAAATAGAAGATATTAAAGACCAAGTAGAAAAAGAAATTCAGACCGCAAAGCTTCCTCAGAAACCATACTAAAAATTCTTCTTTAGCCTAGGCCTAATTTCTGCATCATATCCTGCATATTACCTCTTTTCATAGATCCTTTATCGAACTTGTTCATCATATTTTTAGTTTGATTAAAATGCTTAATTAGTTCCCTAACTTCTCCAGTATCTGCACCTGAGCCTTCAGCAATTCTTTCTCTTCTGGATTTGTTAATCACAGACGGATCCTGGATCTCTTCATCCGTCATTGAATCCATTATAAACTCATATGCGTTTGCTTTTTCTTCAGTCATTTGAGATATATTGTCAGGCATCTTACCTCCGAAAGGCAGCTGTTGCATCATCTCTTCCATCATACCCGTCTCTGTAACCTGAGCGATCTGATCTCTAAACTGTTCCAAAGTAAACTCCCCTTCCAGTAATTCCTCAGGATTAGTCTCAAGCTCCTCTACCTTCTCAAGCAAAGACTCCAGGTCCGGCTGTCCCAGCATATCTGAAACATACTTCACTGGATCATAGACTTCAAGATCAGCTAACTGCTCTCCTGTACCAATGAATTTAACTTGTGAACCTGAAGTCGAACAAGCTACTAGGGCTCCACCACCTTTAGCACTGGAATCCATCTTAGTCATTATAACACCGTTAATTCCAACTGCTTCATCAAAACTCAAGGCCTGATCTTTAGCGCTTTGACCGATGTCGGCAGGCATCACAAGATAAGAATTATCTGGATTTAGAACATTATTCATCTCAGAAAGCTCTTCTTTCAAATCTTCATCCAAAGAGTTTCTACCCGCTGAGTCAACAATCAATACATCAACATCGAGCTCTTTCAAACCCCTCTCAACAACTTTAGAAGGGTTCTCGGCTTCTGGCTCACCGTAGAACTCTACATCTGCCTGATCTGCTAACTGCTTTAACTGGTCATATGCAGCAGGCCTGTCGGTATCTGCAGCGATTAAACCTGGTTTTAGGCCTCTCTTTCTGTAGTAGTCTGCTAGTTTTCCAGCAGTAGTTGTTTTTCCTGCTCCGTATAAACCGCATAAAAGTATTTTTTGAGGCTCTATTTCAATTCCTGGTTCTTCACCCAGAAGCTCCTCCATTTTATTATAAACTACTTCTAAAACGTGTTCCTTCCGTGAAAGACCTTGCTTTTTATCTCCTAGACTTTCTTGTCTTATTTCATCGCTTAATTCTGATACTAGGCCTACATCTACATCTGCCTGAATCAAGTCCCTCTGTATATCTTTGACTAGTTCTTCAACTGCTTCTTTATCGACCCCTGACTTACCTGAGAACTTCTGGATCGATTCCTTTACACGGTCAAACATAATTACAGTATTTGTTGGCTATTCTTTTATGCGATGTTCCAGTAAGCATAAACTACAGTTCCTAATGCAAATCCTATCATCGCTAGGCCTAAGGCAGAATAAGTAGTGGGCCAAAAGCTATAACCATTAACTGAGAAAATGTAATATCCGATAAATATGAATATTAATGCAACTATGTAGGGCTGCTGCAGAAGGCCTATGCTGTTCCATATTGCTCCGTAACTTCTAGTTGCGTAAAGGAAAAGTGAGAGAAACAGCAAAATTATTACTGCATTAAGTATTGATGAAGAGGAGTAGTAAATTGAGTATGCTATTAGGCCTGCCCATATTCCAAAAATTACTGTTAATGCTGTCTTCAGCATGGTATTATTAAAGATGTGACTGGCTAATAGATAAAAGTTTAAACATTATCTAATCTTAGATGCAATGAGTAATTTACCTGATATCCAATTAATATTTGTAACAGGTACGCTTGACAGCAGTATTTGGAGGCATCAAGAGAACTACTTCACTCGGTCATGTAGGGTTGAAACTATAGGCGGAGGAACTTATTCAGAGGTAAAAGATGAACTTGAGGATATGCTTGAAAACTGCGACAACGCAGTTGTAGTAGGCGCAGAATATGGTAACTATGTAGTAAAGGCATTACAAGCTCATGAAAACGTTATGACCACAGTATTCACAGGTCTATTTGATAAGACCCCAAAGATCTCTAAGAGACAGTACAAATACCTTAAATTAGCTTTTTCGAGGCCTAAAATATTTAAAAAAATATTTTTCAACGACAAAACTGATTACATTATACCTAAAAAATTTTTGAGAGACGTTAAACTACCTAGTTATGAAGTTTACAACAGTTATAAGGGTTTAAGTCTTGAGCCTCCGTTAAAAGAGTCTTTAACAGTTTATAACCAGGTATGTAGATTTTCTACTTTAGAGAAAGTTGAAGAAATGAAGCCGAACTCCAAGATAGCATTACTGGATGGAGGAAGCTTCTCATTTTATGAGAAACCTCAAGAATTCAACAAGGCCTTACATGATTATTTACAAGGCAAAAAAGATTTCCTTAACCAAAGGGAACTGGTGAAAGCTGCACAGCAAAACCAGTCACTTAAAGATTTTAACAGTCTAAAAATTGAACAATGAGCATCGCAGGCCTTTACTTGACGGACGGAGAATGCAAACTAGCAGTTTTAACAGATGAACTCAAACTTCACTCTCTAGAAACTAACGAAGAAATAATTAAACATCTATCAGATGTAACAGTTCTTGCTGTAAACGCTGCTTTGAAAACTGGTAAAGATCTAACAGATACTGAAGAAGAGCTCCAAGAAGAAGGATATATTTTCAGCCCCGGGGAAAACGAAGAAACGTTAAGAAGGCGTGCAGCACATTTGAAACAACTAATTAAACAGAAAGGCCTTAACTTAGAGCTGATAAGGTTTGACCCAATGATTACTTCACGTGAACTTGCTCTCGATGGAGATAAAGCCTTGGAATCTATGGGAATTGACAGTTCAAGTATTGAGTCAAGTCAAGGATTTGATGCTGCCTTAGGCGCTGTTACCGCTCGTTTTTATCAACAAGATCAGTTCGAAGATCTCGGTGTTATTGTACCCAAGCATTTACATAACACTTAAAAAGTTTTTACGAGTTATTGGTAGATACAGTGGTCGATTGATGGGGATGGAAAAATTTTACAGCACAGTAAGAAAGACGTTCGGCGTCGAAAAAGAACAATTAAAACAGGAACTAAAAGAAGAAGTAACAGAAGAGCTTCGACAAGAATTAGGACAGGAAATCTCATACATAGAAGCACAACTTAAAGAATACGAACAACTGGTAGCAGAAGTCAACCATCTCCTATCAACAATGAGAAAAGAAAGAATCAAAGAAAGAAGCGAAGGAAAGGAAGTCCAAATGCAGATGGACGAAGACATCCAGCCACTGAAATCCAAGCTCAAAAAACTGGAGAAATCCATGCAAAAAAGGCTGGACGAACAAAAGGCCTACATGTAAAAATACTCCTTCAACATATTCTACATCCCAATTTTTTATTCAAACAAATTCTCAATAAACTCTTCTTTATCAAATACTTCCAGGTCTTCATACATTTGACCAGTACCTTTGAAAGCAATTGGCTTACCCGATTCTCTAGCAGCCGAAATCACAGTCCCTCCTTTCTCATCTATATCCATTTTTGTAACTATAATCGCTTCAAACATTCCTTCATAGGCCTTAATCTGCTCAACGACATCATTCCCTGCTAAGGCATCAACTACAAGAAAAGTAACATCAGGATTATTCACATCAATCATTTTTTCCAGTTCATCCATCAAGTTTCTATCAGCATGACTCCTACCCGCTGTATCAATTAATGCAACTTTACCATGTTTTTCAGCATGTTCAATCGCATCATATGCAACTGCTGCAGGATCCGATTCATACTCATGCCTGACAACTTTTTTCCCCAATGTATCACCGTGTTCCTCCAACTGTTCCATTGAAGCTGCTCTAAAAGTATCTCCCGCGCCAAAAACACTGTCAAAACCGTTATCATCCAAGAATTTTGATACTTTAGCTAGCGTAGTAGTCTTCCCTGAACCATTAAATCCAATGAAGAAAATAGAAGGATTATCAACTTCATTCAGTTTATTCAGTAAATTATAATCATCTGAGACCGTATCTCCAACTTCTTTTTTAACTGCTTTTTCAACTTCCTCTTCTATCGAGAATCTTCCGGCTTCCTTACCTATCAGATTTTCTTTTACTGAGGCCTCAATAGATTCAGCAGCTGAAAATGAAACATTACTTTCTAACAGTTTCAAACGAAACTTTTCAAGAACAGAAGAAATATCATCTTCCTCAATCTCTTTTTCTGTAACAGAAGATTTAACATCTTCAGAAAGATTCTTTACTGTATCCTTGAACTTATCAAACATTATTTATGCCTTTAAGCCTGTTATTGCTGGTTTTGAGCCTGTTGCTGCAACTGTTGCATCTGCTGCTGCATTTCCTGCATTCTACTCTCCAACTCATCCTTAGTTTCTTCAATCAATCCTTCTTGTTTCTCCAAGATTTGAGCTGCGCTATCATTATCTCTCTCCTCAAAGGTATCTCCACCTATATTGCTGATAACTTTTGTAGTATCTTTAATCTGGGCTCTTACAAACGCTCCTGAACCAATTGGCGCCAAAATCTCAGAACCTTCCTCAAAATCCTCGAGCTCCTTTACAGCCCCTCTAGTTTTAGAAACTTCTTTCTTTGATTCTTCAAGGCCTGAAAGGTATTCCTGTATCTCTTGCATCTGCTGCTGCAACTGCTGCATCTGCTGCATCTGGTTCTGCTGTTCCATTATCGATTACTCCAGTTCAATTTGGCCGCGGCTTACACTGTGCTCGCTTCCAAGTTCTGCGTAGAGCTTTTCCTCTGCATGCTTTTTACTTGAGGCCTCAATTTCCCTACTGAATTTTTGTTTATCCTTACCCATCTGGATTTTTCCTGAAAAACTAAACGTTTCCATAAGATAACCCTTAGTCTACAGTTTTTTAAATCAAATAATTTACAACACTGTAAATGTCAGCTAGTTACCATATCTATCAAGTATGACTTGTGGATCCTCGCTGTTTTCCGCCATTTCAATTATTTCTTCAGGATCCGAGTAGTACTCTGCAATAAGCATTCCTACCTCGTTAACATCAGTAATATTTTTTTCTATCATCCACTCCAAGACTTTCTCTTTATCCGCAATGTTGTCGTAAATCTCTTCTCTTTCCATTCCTGTATGCATTTTTAGACTGTCCATTATGCTGTCAGATTCTCTTTTCTTCTCAATTTCGTCATTATCTGAGTTCCAGCCATAGATAACATTGGCTCCTAAGCTCATTGATTGGCTTCCACGTTTGTAACCAGATTTTGTGATTTCAGCTACTTCAAACACTCTTCTAAAGTTTCTTCTCCTATCCCTATACATCACAACATTTACGTCAACTGACTGAACCATCTGCTCTGCAACATCGATAGGAGGGTTAAGAAGTCTTTGAACTGTTTGTTCTGCCGTGTCAGCGTGTAAAGTGGAGTAAACTGAGTGTCCTGTATGCATCGCCTCAAACAGGATTTCAGCTTGACGCTTTTTACGAACCTCTCCCACAAGTATACGGTCTGGTCTCATACGAAGTGAGTTTACCAGTAGGTCAAGCATTGAAATTTCTCCTTCGCCCTCTGGATTAGCCTGTCTCGTTGTTAACGGCACCCAGTGTAGGAATGATGGAAGCTGAACCTCCCTGGTATCCTCTATAGAAATTACTCTCTGATTCGGAGGTATAAAAGGCATCAAAACGTTTAGAAGAGAAGTTTTCCCTGAACCCGTACCTCCTGAAACTAACACGCTCATCTCGTACTGAAGACATAGCCATAGAAATGCCGCTACTTCTCTTGAAATAGTTCCATTATCGATAAAGTCTGTTATTGTCCATGGATCACGAGCAAACTTTCTGATAGTAATCGTGTTACCATGGCTTGAAATTGGCGAAAGTGTTGCATTAGTACGGTCACCAGTAGGTAGATGCGCGTCTAATAAAGGATCTAGACTTGTAATATTTTTACCAACACGACGTGCAATCTCAGAAGAATAATTATAGATTTCATTTTCGCTTTCAAAAGTAATATTTGACTTCAACCAACCATATTCTTGATGGTAAACCCATGTAGGCTCATCAGCACTGTTGACAACCATTTCCTCTAGATTAGGATCTTCTAAGAGAATTTCTAAGTCTCCTAGCCCAACCATCTGGTGGATTAAATTACCTACAAGAATCTCAACGACGTTATCATCAGCCTCAGGAATCATCCTTTTCAATTGCTTTCTCACAGCATCCTTAAACTTTTGCTTAACCTTTCCAACTTCATCAGCATCAGTAAACTCCTCCCTAGAGAGTTTAACAGATCTTACTGCTTGTGAACGTAGGTTTTGTACAAAAGCCCCTGTACCACCACTAACCTCAGGCCTATCCAACTTATAAACCTTTACATACTCTCCTTTTCTTTCTCCAATTGTTACTCTAGCTGGAACACCATCAGATTCAACCTTGTAATCATTTTCAATCTCAGTAAAAAACTCATCTTCATCCTCGTCATATTCCTCCTTAATTTTTGAGGCCTCTACTCCAGGAACTTCTTCAATATTATCCTGTTCAATAAATTCTTCAGATTCAGCTTCCTTGTCACTCCCCCCCTCAGTATTATCGACTAATTCTTCGGCTCCATCAGAACTTTGATCTAATTCTTCTTCAAAGGTTGAATCCTCTGAACCCTGACTACTATCTTCAGACTCATCTAAAAACTCTTTTCTTTTTCTCTCCACAATTGATAAGGGTTCTTCTTCATCCGACATCTTTTACCCTTTCCTCCAAGTAAGAAGTGAGCTGAGGCCTATCCTGATTATACTTTTCTGCCTCTAAAATAGCCTTATAATCGGGTTTCTTGATGAGCGAAATTTTCCTCATAACTTCTGTCACCCTGTTTTCATCTACAAGTTCTTGGTAAGTTTTCTCAGGAACATCTTTTTTCTTAATTTTCTGAGATTCATTTATCTCTTTTTCAACAGGAGAACTATCATTAGTTTCTGTATTCGGACTACTTGAATCTGATTTCTTTACAGGAATAAGACCTCTTAACTTACTTTTCAGCCCGCCATTGGAGCTTTTTTCTTTTGATGCATTTTCTCTAGCCTTCTCAATATTCTGCTCAAGCTTTTTTACAGCCTTCAGTTTTTTCCTTATCTCTTCTTGATCTCCAGCAAAATCTTCTTCTTTCTCAGCCCGTTCAAATACCTGTTCAACTTCTTCAACAGCTTCTTCAGTCTTGTCACCGAGCTTTTTACCTTGCTCTTCATTCAAATGTTTTTCTATCAGCTTTTGGACTTGTCGAAGCACTTTCTCAACTTCAGATATCAACTGTACTGTTTCAGAATCGAGCTGGTCGTTCTCTAGTTTTCGATCAATCTTTCGTTCCAAATCCTCTAAACTTTCAACAGTCTCTTGAACAGCTTCATCTTTATTCTCCTCGGATAAGCTTTCATCACTAAGCTTATCCTTACTTTCAGCAATTTGTCTATTCTTCTCAGATAATTTTTCATTTATTTCATCAGATTTCTCGTCAAGCTCTGCCTCTATCTCCGCTTTTTTCCGTCCGGTCTCTTCTAGATTCTTCTGAGAATACTCTAGAACTAGGCCTGAAGTCAAAGTATGGTGTTTTTCAACAAGATTCTGCTGAGCTAAAGCATCACCCCAGTTCTCAATTCTATCTTTATCAACTCCAATTTCTTTAGAGATCTCTTTACACGAGGCCTTACCGTTTTCAGCCAGATAGTTCATAACGCTATCCACTCCTGTCTCAATAACTAAATCTTCAATTTCATCAGCCATACTTGAACAGTATAGTTTTAACTTAACTGTAATTTAAAGACTGTTATGATCATTCATTTTTCAGTAATTATCGCATTTTCAACACTTTTCATAGCATCAGTTTTCGATGTCAAAAGCATGAAAGGAGATGTACCGGAAATAATACTGTATACAGGTATTGCCTCAGGCCTTTTCCTTCATGCTGTTTACTCGGTTATCAACTGGACAACAACACCAATTATTTATAGTATAGTCACAGGCTTAGCATTCGGATTTTATGGATTCTTTGCATACAGGAAAGGAATGTGGGGAGGAGCAGACTTTCTCGGCTTAGTTATCCTAGGTGTTTCAACATCCTATTTCCTAAAGATAACCGGGATATTTGATCTGATAATCAATGTCATGATGATAGGTTTCCTATATGCTTCAGGTTTTGGAATACTGAAAGGCCTAAGATCTGAAAAAGTGAGGAAGGATTTCTTCAACCGGTTAAAAAAATCGATGAGAATAGTTTTATTAGCTATCGGGGCTTCAGCAGGTTTCTCAATTTTTGCCTCTACACAAGGCCTTAATGGATACCTTTATTTTGCAGCATTTGCAGGTATGACTATTCTTTACTTTTTTATGACGTCAGTTGAGGAAAACTTGCTTGTTAAAACAGTTGACGCCTCAAAAGTCGAGGAAGGAGATGTATTAGCTGAAGGAGAAATAAAGGGAGTAGAAAAAGAAGATTTACAAGAGTTAGAGGGCGATGTCCAATTAAAGGAAGGTATTAGATTTATGCCTGTGTTCCCTGCAGGCCTAGTCCTAACGGTTTACGGTGTATCTTTCCTCCAGATAATGATTCAAGTATTTTAACGGTATTTCTCTACTTGTTCTCTTATTCTTTTATTGAATCTTTCCTCTTCTTTCCAGTTACGGAGCCAGTAAAACCACATACCCAGAACCAGTGCAGTAAGGCTCCAACGCCACAAAGTATCATGTATAATTTCAAAAGACACAACACCTATTTCAGCTAGATAAACAGTGCTGAAAACTCTTACAATGTTTGCTACAACTAATAATCCAAGGCCTAAAAGAATGAAGTTCAAATGCTCCAAGGTTCTTTTAGTTGAGGCCCAGATTAAGGCTATGAATACTGCCATTGACTTCCAGCCCAGACAGTCCTGAACCACTACATAAGTAGCTTCTGACGTAAATATTCTGATACCAGAGTAAGTTAACTCAAGGCCTGCAAGAGAAAGTAGAGTCCCCATTAAAGCTGTGAAAGCAGCCTGAACATGGTAAGTGCTAGGATCAACAAAAAGTATAAACTGAAAGACTAGGCCTGCTATCAGAAGCTTTGAGACGAACAAAAACGTTTCTAAAACTCTGTTATCAACCTCAGAAAACAACTCCATGAAATACTATCTATGATTCAGGCCTTTTATCTTTTCCAACAACTTTTCATTTGTAATTTTCATCAAGCATTCTTGAAATGCTTTCAGCCTTACCCTGACCCAAGCCATCTACTGCCTGTAATTCATCTTCAGAGGCCTTAAATATCTCTCTGACGTTACCGAACTCGGCTAATAATCTCCGGGCTATCTTGGTATTAACCCCTGGAAGGCCTGCTACTATGAACTCCTTCCTCTGCTGCATAGTTTTTCCCGTATTATTCCCTCTAACTGCTACTTCCTTGTCTTTTTCTTCCTGCTCCTTTTCCGCTATCTGAACCAGGATTTCAACCGTATCTTCTACTCCCTCACTCCAAACAATTGGAATACTGTAATCTAGTATCACTGATGAGATTGCGCCTCTAATCGCTTTCTCATCAACATTTCTCTGAGAATAAATATTGTTTCCTTCAATCAGTAGAACAGGCCTATTATAACTCGTTAAATCACCTAACTGGTCAAAAAGCCTGTTATCAACTATAGAGTCGACAAAGTCTTCAGTTGTTTTTCTTTCTACTGCAACATCTTCAGAAAGCACGAAGTCTGCAGTCTCCAAACGCTTCTTATTAACATCTAACTCTTTACGTGAAAATTCCTTAGCAATCCTGTTCTCCCTGTCATCAGCGATAATCTCAACAGAATCCTCATCATTCTCTTCCTGTTTATCTTTATTTTTATTTCCGTCACTGATCTTCCTAGTCTCTCCTTTAAATGAGTCAAGAGATCTTTGCTGCTGCTTCAAACCCTCTTCCTTTAACTCCTTAAGAATCGAGTTCATATTCTTCTTTTTGTGGTAAGCACTCCAGTAATAACCTTCATCACGGGTATCCTCCGCAATCAAGACAAATACTTCGCCTGATTCTTGCCTACCTGTACGGCCCATACGCTGAATGTCTCTAACCGAACTAGGTACAGGCTCATAGAAAATAACTTTGTCAACAGATGGAATATCAAGGCCTTCCTCGCCGATACTTGTAGAAACTAAGACATCATACTTTTCATCACCGAACTCATCCAACGTATCAATCTGCTGTTTCTGAGTCATTCCATCTTCTCCTTGTTGACCTACAAACTTGACAGGTCTATGGTTATCTTCAAGTTCCTCAACAATTTTATCAGAAGAAGCACGGTACTCCGTAAACACTATAGCCTTACCGTCAAGGCCTTCAAGCAAATCCTTCAACTTCTCAAGCTTTGGATGTTCCTCGCCTTTCTTCTTCAAATATTCTACTAAAGATTTGGCTTTCTGAAAATCCTTATCATTTAACGCTTTTTTAGCAGCCTTAGAAGAATCCTCTTCAAGGCCTCTCATATAGCTGTAACACTGGCTTACTCCTTGAGTCTCCAGTAATTCAATGGCCTGTGAAATCTTCAAAGCTGAAGCCGCATGACTGATCGCAGAATAATGTTTCGGGTCATCGGTTGTAGAAAGTTTAGACCGGATTTCATTCTGCAGCTTAAGCAAATCAGTCTTCTTAATACTTGTAGACGAGATATACTCCATTTTTTTAAGCTCTTTCAGAGGCTTTCTCTTGGCATCCTCAAGCTTCTTCCGTGCAGAATCAAAACGGTTATTCAAAGGCACTTTAATCCATTCAACTTCTTTATCCTGGATATAAGGCTTCACATCAGGATCGTCCTCTGTCCGGACTTCAAAATTAATTAGCTCCAAGTTATCAGCCACCTCCATTATTTTCTCTTTATCGCCTCCAGGACTTGCAGTAAGACCTACCTTATGACAAGGCATTTTCTCACTGATGAAAACATAGCTATACTCACCGGTTGCTCGGTGACATTCATCAAATAATACTAATTCAAACTCTCTGACAGGGACTTCACCTGCTATCAAATCATTTTCAACAACTTGAGGCGTCCCAAAGAACACTTGTTTATCCTTCCAAAGACCATACCTTTCGTCAGGCCTAGTTTCTCCAGTCATAACATTCATCTCTTCCTCAGGAATATCAATAAATTCATTGAACGACTTGAAATGCTGCTCAGCCAGAGGCTTAGTAGGGGCTAAAAACATGACCTTACCATCTTCTAACTTTTTGGCAGCAATCATCGCCGCAATCACAGTCTTACCAAGGCCTGTCGGCAGTACAATCATTGTGTTCTGTCTCATGGATGAGGCAGCTATAACCTCTTGGTAAGTTCTTGACTCAAGTTTATCCTGTTTTAGAAGCTCCACAGAAAACTGTTTAGATGTTAAGTTATAAACTGTTATTCAATTTTTCAGATATTACCAAACCGGTTTCTATCCTGGTCAGTCTCCAATCCCTGAAGAACTTTAAACACTATAATCGTGATAATGAAGAAAAGGCCTGCTCCATAGAGTGTAGTTTCATCTGCAGGATTCAACTCAGTCATAACAAAAACTACCAAAATATAAGCCAAGGTATACACTACTCCAGCAGATGAAACTGTGAATGCTACAGCTTCAGACCATTTATGGAAAAAATCCATGTAACCAACGAAAACACCTAGGCCTATCAACGTATAAGTCACGTAAAGCTCTGGAACGCTCAAAGACTGGTTAATATACAATGTTAGGCCTGTACTAACCCAGATTACTGCGTTCCCAACCGAAGTATTCCAACCAAGTCTCTCCTTTTTATGTTTCCCAAAATAAAGCTCAATAACTATAGCTCCAGCAACCAACGGAAGTATTGTAGGCAACATCTCAGGATTACTGAATGGAGCTAAAGCAAATTCTTGGACGATATCTTTCAAGGCCTGAGGATTATCATAGTAATAACTCATTTTCAGTCCTCGTAAGCGTCAGGAGTACCACCAGCGTGCCAGCTTTTACGAGGCCTCATCTTAATAGGGAAAATCCTCTCTGAATTATCATCCAGTATAATTCCTGTACCAACTTCGTCAGGTAACGCCTCAATATAATGTTTCAAATCCTTCCTAACATATGTCTGCATAATCTCACCTAAGGCCTCAATATCCTGTTGAGCAGTCAATCTGTGGGAAAGAATAAGATCGCACTGAGACAGAGCATTAGCGTTAAGCTTCGCGGGCTGCTGAGTTGCTAAAGCCAATGAAACCCCTGGCTCCCTACCAATTTTAACCCATCGAAGTAAAGGCTTTGTAGCCGGGGTCTCACCTTCATCTGGGATAAACTGATGAGCCTCGTCAATAAGCATCCATGTAATAGGCATCTCATTCTGGTTCAATCCTTGCATTTCATCAATTTCCTCCATTCTTCTCGCATCCATTCTTTCCCGAAGAATCCGTTTAGAAAGCAAAGCCACAACCAATGAACGAATTGACCACCCGCCACTCATTTCTCCGAAAACAGACATATCGATAATCGACATTTCAGAACGCTCAGTAAACTTCTCAAGAGAAGAATCTTTCCCAAAAATACCCCAGTCCTCAGCATTCTCTAAACGATTCTCAAGGCCTCTAACAGCACCCTGATCAAAATCAAACTTTTTAATACCTTTTAAAATATGTTCAAGACGGTAATCATTCCCTGCAGTATCTTTCAACTTACTTATAGTCTTATCAAGTAAAATACTCATTTCAGAGTCATTATCAATATTTAACGCCATCCTCCACTCTTCACTAGTCAACTCACCAGGATTAATAGTGAAAGTCTCATCATAAGGAATCTCTTTCTTAGTAAACTCCTCAGTCTTACCCGCTGGAATATAAATCGTAGTATCGTAGGCCTGCGGCTTAAAACCCCATTTATCCAATATACCCGCTCCACGATCATTAGGTCTTTTCATAGACCAATAAACGCCCATAGAATCAATTATAACAGTTGAAAGATTATCAGAAATATCAGAATCATACAGCTCTTCCGCTATAGTACCCATACTGTAGCTTTTTCCAGTTCCTCGTTTCCCAAAGATTCCCATTACATGAGGCCTAGCTAAATCCATATAAACCGGGTTTGCTGTATGCGCTTCAGGGCCTTCACCTACTAAATGTTTACCGATCATTCCTGTACCATCAAGCCCGTGCTCTTCCTGATCTTCGTCATCTCTCCCAACACATATTTTAGGCATATAGAATCATTACCTTGTTACAGATTTTAAACTTAGCTTTTCAGTAAAAAGTCAGTACAAGCATAATAACTGCAACACCCATCGTAATTAACCAGGTGAATCCATTCCACAATAAGATGTAAGCTCCGTCCAGTCTTTCTGTAGGAATTCTTTCATAGTCAAAGGGCATCAACTGGAAAAACATGAACAGAGCCGCTAATTCAGCGAATAACTGGTAACCAAAGTTATAGGCAAACATCCACGCAGTAAATAATGTTGTGATCCCTGCTGTGGCGAGCCAGTACTGTCTTTTAGCCCAGATAGCATCCACACTTTTACCCCAGTGCTCATACTTCTTACCAGAGAAACTGGAAGTCAACGGGAATAAAAGAATTATCGGAAGCCCTGTAATAAAAGCGAGTAAGGCTCCGAAAACAGAAGTAGCAGAGCCATTTAATGTATACTGTAAATCGATATAGGCATCCATCCACTTCGCCACCATTCTCTGACCAAGTTCACGAGAAAAAATCACAAGACCTGAAAGCAACAAAAGATAAGGAATATGAGTGTAACTGAACTGTTTGAAAGCCATAAAACATATTGCTACAACCGTCGTTGAAACTGCAAAGGCCTGTAAATCTTCAACTGTAGGATGTAGCGGAGACCTCATAAATAAAACTTGATTAAGCTGCTTTTTAGAGTTTTAGGTGAACATCTCCACAATATTCTCCGAAAAATTATATTCTCCCGAAATTCTAGAAACTTCAGGGAATCCATTAAACTCATCAATATGAATACCTTTCTCACCATTGGAAAACCTCCGCCACACTTCCTCCCACGGAACCATATAAGCCTTCCTAGGCCTACCACGCCCTCTCTTAAGCTCTACAGCTAAATAACCCTTCCTACCTGACCTGTTAACAAAATCTGTAATCCTCTCTACTTGGTGACCTCCTTCAGACTGGGAAAAATGCTGAGAAAAATACAGTTTATTAGTACTTGAAACTTTGACTGACTTGTTCTCAATCGCCAAGTAAAAAGTCTCATGCGGCGAATCGACCAACACATCACATAACTGGCTAGAAAAACGATGCTGCTTCTTCCTATGAGCAATACCCTCAATCTCTTCATCCTCAAAAAACTGGTTAAAAGAATTCACTAAAGCTCTTTCAAAATCAGTCATGTAAAATCCTTTGATTTGTAATATATTATAATGTTCGATTATTCGAAAAATCCTCCAATTATAATCTACATTACTAGATTAATTCTGGGCTTGAAATTGTGTGAACTCAGATCCTGCTAAGCCCACAGCCTGAAGCGTAAATATCACAGCCACAGACAGAAGTAATACAACCACTACATAAAATAATTTTTTAGAGTAACTATTGGTTAAAGGTTCTCTAAATTTACTCAGACTTAAGATAAATGATGCTAAAATCATGACAAACGCAGTAACTGACAATGCAACAGCCGAAGTACTGAAAATAGGTCCTTCTGGATGATAAATATTAGTCCATAGGATTGAATAAGTAAATCTCGCATTACCTATACCAACAGCCAAAATCAAAAGCTGCAGAAAAAGATATCTATACTTCATAGATGCCTTTACTCTAAATTGAAATATAAATCCTATTCCAACTTAAAAACTTTTCAAGCCTTTTTGCTGAGGCCTTTTCAATACTTTTCCTGGCGTTAAGGCCAACGCCACTCTTCCATTACTGATTATTTGGCCTTTTACGCTTTCTATTTCTCCTTCTATCAGTCCTTTTCTCATGAACTTTCCCTTCAGTTCTGGATACTCTGTAAGGTTTTGGACATCAACTATTTCTGCGTGACGGTCTTTTCCCTCTAAAATTTCTGAAAGCTGTTCTTTAGGCCTACCCAGTTTTTTCTCCTTCCTTATTCTTTGACTGATTTTCTCTGTTGTCAATTGTTCTTCAATGTCGAGGGCCTCGTTAGATGTTAGGCATGATTCGATTTCTGCGGCGTAGTCTGCGCCTTGTTCTACCCATCTTTTGGGAATGTTTTCTGAACGTGTGACTCCGACCTTGAATTTGGAGCCTATTTGCGCGTAGTACACTGAGAATTCTCCGTCAAGCGTATTTTGTGCGCCTCTTACATAATCGGAGTAAATATCCTTTCCTCTACATTCAGGGCACTGAGACCCTGAATCTATTTTTCTGAACTCTGGGCAAGGAGTTCTCTCACCCGGACTGTGTGCATAACCTGTACATCGCCTGTCATCAGTTAATTCGTAAGAAATTTTTCTACCTGGTTGCAGGCCTCTCCGTTCAAAACCTGTTTTACCGGCTAGAAGCAGTTCAGCCTTCCAACTTTGTTTGCTTTGGCTTTTCTTCCACTGTACCTTGACTACTGATTTCATCTAATCTTTCCTCAATACCTTCCTTATGTGCGGCTCCTACAACCACAAGTATATCTTCCTCAGGGTTTTCAATCTTTACTTTTTGGATAGCATTAAACATGTAGATATCCCTTTCCTCTAACAAAACATGGTATAACTTGGGAAAACTGTTTGAAAACTGGTTTTTAACCTGCTCCAACATATCATCATCAGGAATATCAGCAATATCAATCTTAGAACTGAACAAAGAAAAAGGCAGCATTGCCAACGCCTTAACCTTCTCCTTCCGCCTAACAAGCTTTAACCTTTGCAAAGTCTCCCTTATATCACGGTCAATCAAATAAACATGTTTACCAGTATTATTAGCCCTTCTATAAGCGTAAAGCATCTCTTCCCCCGGCATCACCCCGGTTTTACCTCCAAGATAACGCTGAAACTTTCCAAGAAGCATATGAACCAAACTATCAGGATCAACCTTATTATCAGTTAAAAGACTGTTCAAACGCCCCATATCAAGCTCTAAACAAACAAGATCAGGATCGAAACTTTCAAACGCTTCATCAATTCTCTCAATACTTTTCTTAGAAATATGCGATGTACCCACAACTTTTACAGCCATTTTTTCCTTTTCAAACCTCTTCTCCTGATAAACACAAAAAATAGGTGAGGCCTTTTCTCTACTTGGTCGATAGCCTTTCAGGCTGAGCGTCCTTGGAACTACCTCAGATCCGCCACCCCTCGAACATGCCACAGACTGCTTAGGGCTGCTCCCGTCAAGGCCTGACCCGGTTCACAACCAGCGACATCCCGAGGGACGGATCATCAACAGTAACTCCAAGGCCTCATATCCTGGAAGAACAACCTCCCAAGAGATGACTAAGGGGTTCCCTGCATTACGAGGATTACAGGGTGACAGCCGACCTCGAACCGGCCAATCCAAACAAGGCCTCAAAAAATAGTTAAGCTGGAAATGTTAAAAGAAGGAAGGATTCAATTCTTTACCTGTTCAATTATGTGCTTTGAGGTATCAATTCTCGACCCAGTTTCTATAAAATGATCCAAACCATCGATTATCAGACGATGAAATTCACTATTTACCTCTAAAATTAAAGACCAAAGTATTAATCTATTCATAGTCTTTTGATTAAGAATTGCTCTGTTCCAAATTCTCCTATAATAGAGCCCCTCTTGAGACGGATTATCTTTAGAATCAAAATGCATTTTATCAAAAGATATTTTTTGTATACTTCTTCCCTCTCTCCCAACATCAATTAATACTCTAGTAATTATCCTGCTAACAATCGAAGCTTCTTCATTACCGAACAGAAACCCAACGTCTGAATAATTATTTATTGTCTCTAATTTTGAGACAACATCTGCTTCATTAGATAATAATCTCTTTATTTCATTAAGCTCCTTTTGAAATTGATCTTCAGAAAAACCATCAACATTCACATTAGACGACTCAGTAATCTCGGATTTATGAATCTCCTTTAAATCGTTCCGAATTATACAAAAATTTTCTTCTGTAATAAAATCCTCATCTAGTCCAAATCTGTCGATTAAGAAACTAATTCTTAACTCTCCCCCAACAAATATATAGAGACTAAAATTTAATTTTCTTTTC
>LKMQ01000023.1 GCA_001564145.1 Nanohaloarchaea archaeon B1-Br10_U2g29 | reverse complement strand
TTAGTATCTGCTTGTGCTTCAGGAGTAGTTGGCGAACATGTAGTATTAGACGTCAATGGAAAAGAAGATAAAGAAGGAAACGCAGACATTCCGATTGCAACGATTAACGGCGGAGAAGATATCACACTATTACAGATGGACGGAGACCTAACAATCGATCAAGTAGACGAATGTGTCGAACTAGCGAAAAGCGGATGCGCAGATCTTGACAGGATGCAGCGTGAAACCATCCAAGAAACATACGGAGGTGAACAGTAATTATGAAATTAAACACAAAAACTATCAAAGAAATGGCTTCAAATGGAGAAAGACTAGATGACAGAGAACTAGATGAGTACAGAAAAGTAGAAGTAGAAACAGATTATATCCCAACAACAGCACAAGGATCAGCAAGAGTCAAGATTGGAGAAACTGATGTAATAGTAGGAATCAGCTTCGATGTAGAATCTCCATATGATGATAGGCCTAACGCAGGAACTATTGTAACGAACGCAGAGCTTGCGCCGATGGCTGACAGAGAGTTTGAATCAGGCCCTCCACAAGAAGCAGGAGTGGAACTTGCAAGAGTTGTAGACCGTGGAATCAGAGAAAGTGAGGCCTTAGATCTTGAATCATTATGTATTGAAGAAGGAGAAAAGGTTTACGCGACTTTCATTGATGTTCACGTACTTAACAATGATGGTAATCTGCTTGATGCTTCGGCATTGGCTGCAATTGCAGCTTTGACTTCAGGATATCTTCCAGCCTATGATGAGGAAGAAGATGACTTGAATTATGATGAAAGTGCCGGAGATATCCCTATGACAAAGATTCCTGTAACAGCTACGGGAAGGAAGATTGGAGATACTATTCTCTGGGATACAACTAGTGAGGAAGAAGAAGCATTAGGCGCCCGACTAACAGTTACACTGACTGAGGAAGATCAAGTTGTAGCTATGCAGAAAGGAGGCCGCGAGCCATTGACTCAGGAAGAAATCTATGAGATCATGGAAGATGCGAAAAATCAGACACAGCAGTTCCGCGAACTGTTGGAGGAATAAAAAAGTTTCCTCCCACTTTTCTTTTATAGAGTGATTTAAAAATGGGAAGTTCAAAACGTTTCGGCGCACGCTACGGTAACAGAATAAGAAAGAACGTAGACGAGGCAGAAGCAGAAGACGAAAACTTTGAAAGAGTATCAGCAGGTATCTGGAAAAACAAAGAAACAGGCGAAATAGTGACAGGTGGAGCCTACAAACCAGATACAGGTGCAAACCAGTTAATGAAAAAGGCCTTGAAAACTGATGGAGAAATCGAAGAGCTTGAAGAAGCAAAGGAAGAGCTAGGAGTTGACGAATAACAATGTATGTATGTGTAAGCTGTAAGGAAGAAGTTGAAATTGATCCAGTAGATGAGAAAGTAATCTGCCCAAAATGCAGTCACAGAGTCCTTATGAAGAAAAGACCTGAGACTCCAGATACAGTAAAGGCAGTATAAATGAAAGCAGATCTCTCTTTCGATGTTGAAAGGCCTGAACAGCTGGAAAAAGCTGTAGGCCTGAGTCTAGAGAGTTCAGATAAAGTAAGATATAATTATAGCTCAGATAATGAAAGTTTCAATGTAAAGATAAGCACTGATAGAGTCGGGAGTTTGAGAGGCGCTACCGATTCAGTTTTCAGATTAGTCAGCCTTTCGAACCGTTTAAGGTGAACAATTTATGGAAGACGCACAACAAGCTATGATGGAAATGCAGGAAGTACAGCAAAACCTTCAGCAGGTAGTTCAGCAGAGCCAAGAGACCGAGAATGAGTTAAATGGTGTTAGAAAGGCTTTAAGCGAGCTTGAAGAAAATGATGAAGGTCAGGTTTATCGAGCAGTAGGAGACTTAATGGTAGCTCGTGACAGAGATTCTCTCCGAGAAGATTTAGAGGAGAAGAAAGAAGATTTAGAAGTACGTTTGAAGAGTTTGGAGCGGAAAGAAGAAAAATTGAGGGATAAGCTTCAGGAAACTCAGCAAAAGATCACTCAGGGAATGCAGGGTTAAATTCATGGAAGTTGAACAGGTAACTGATTTAATGGAGGATATGGCTGATCAAGATAATATTCCTTCCAATGTGTCTAGTTTATTGGATGATGCTATTGAGGAGCTTCAAGAGGAAGATAAAGATTTGTCTGTACGTGTCAATACTGCGTCCTCTATTCTTGATCAAATCAGTAATGATCCTAATATTAGGCAGCATACAAGAACTGAAATCTGGAACTTGGCTTCAAAAGTAGAAAGCCTTGACTGAAAACCTATAAAAAAACCTGATACGGTCTATTACTTAGAGGTAATCAAAAGTGGCACTGGGCTTCCTAAATAAGAAAGAAGATTCTGAAGAAACCGTAATTGAAGAGGATTTTGTAGAGTTAGATGCAAAGACTACAGAGGAACAGAAGAAAGTTGTAGTTAGAGCAGAAACACTGAGAGAGTTTGACGACGTTGAAACTGTTCAGAACCGGCTCAGAGATAATCAAATTGTATGGGTCAATATCAAGCCATTAAAACAGAAAGACATGACTAAGCTGAAAAGAGCAGTGAAAAGACTGAAGAAAACTGTTAGATCAGTTGATGGTGACATTGCTGGAGTAGACGAAGACTGGATTGTAATAACTCCAAGCTACGCAGAAATCGAGAGAAGCGGAAAGGTTAATTCAAAATAAAATTTTTGCAGGAAATTTCATATTACATATCCCGGTTTTTTATTCTCCTCTGTCATCAGCAATAAACTCAAATTCTAGGCCTAGTGTTTGAGCTGTTTCATCCATTCTATCTTCAAGATACTCTATTCTCTCCCTTACATCGCCTACGCCTAACTTGACAAACCTCTGAACACATTGCTGACAGTAAACTTTTCCATCCCATCTGATTGCTTTTCCAGGCACATCTTCCGGCTCCTCTCCAGAACCAAACTCTATCAACTCATCGCATTCCGAACATCTCAAACTGTAAACCATGAGAACAGTTTAGAACTGGTCGGATTTTAACCTTTCGAAACTGTAGGCTATATTCAGAAGTTTTTCTTCAGCAAACTGCGGTCCTAAAAACTGGAGACCTGTCGGCATACCATTACTTGTTCCATTTGGAACTGATACCTGTGGAACTCCTGCAAGATTTGGTCCTACTGTCATAGAGTCCATTGCATACATTTCAGCAGGTGAAAGATTTTCTGCTTCCTCAATCTTTGGAGCAATATTCGGCATTGAAGGAGTCACTAATACATCATACTCCTCGAAGGCTTCTTCGAATGAGTTAATTATCTTTGTTCTGACCTTTGCTGCCTTAATGTAGTACTGGTCTCTGTAACCCGCCTTCCTGATATATGTTCCTAGTAGGATTCTTCTCTTGACTTCTTCACCAAAGGCTTCTGACCTGACTTCTGAAAAGTATTCGTTGAAATCTTCAAACTCTTCTGTATCTTTCTCATATCCGTAACGCATTCCAGAGAACTTTGCTAGGTTGGTTGAGGCCTCGGCCATTGCAATTATGTAGTATGCTGGTAGTGTTATGTCGGCTGACAGAAGAGGTATATCCACTCTCTCAACTTCCCCGATCTGCTCAAGCTCTTCTAAGGAATGTTTGAAGTTCTCTCTGACACCTTCCTCTATTCCATCTACCTCAATCATTTGTTTAGGTACTCCTATCTTCAGGTTTTCTTTTTGTTTCAACTCTGAATAATTATTTACTTTTTTTGAAGAGGTTGTCTGATCGTTTTCATCTTCTCCAGCTATAATTTCAAGGCCTTTTGCTGCTCCGAAAACTGTCTTTGCTAGTACACCTATTTTATCCAGACTGTTTGCGTAGTCTACAAGACCGTAACGCGATACTCTACCATAAGTTGGTGTTAACCCCACTACGCCGTTATAGCTGGCCGGGTTTGTTATTGAACCTCCGGTGCTTTCACCTATGGAAATCAATGGATAGTCCAGTGCTGCTACGGCTGCACCAGCTCCGCCTGATGAGCCTCCAACAACTCTCTCATTATCATGAGGATTCTTAGGCGTTCCAAAAGCACAGTTTGTAGAGAAAGTACCAAACCCAAACTCATCCATATTGGTCTTTCCATAAAACTTTCCACCACTTTCTTCGAGTCTTTCAACTACTGTCGCATTAAAAGGAGGCCTGTAATCTTTCAGCATCTTACTCCCTGCACTAGTAATAGTTCCTGAGGTACAGATTGCGTCTTTAACTAGGAACGGAATATTTTCAAGCTCTCCGCTGTTTTCCTCACCTTCTGTTATATTTCTCATAAAATTGAGAGCTTCATTCTTTTCTTTTAGTTCTTGTATAAATTCCGGGTTTGAGTATTCTCCTCTATTATTTAGAAAATGTTTTACTGTTCCTTCTTCCATTTTTTAATCACTCTATGCTGATGGTCCTTTGAAGAATCTGTCTTCAGTATTTTCTGTGTTTTCAAATGGGTTTTCAACTGTTTCTTCAACTTTATCCTTCCTAGTTTTTGACTTGGTTTCTGAAGGATGGAATGAAGGCTCTACCTCATCAGTATCAATAGTATCTAATTTACTGAACATATCAAGTACTTCATCAAAGTCTTCAACCAGGGCTTCTAGCTCTGATTTATCTAATTTTATCCTTGCGTTATCAGCAACATTCTGGATTTCATCCTTCATACTGTTACATTTTGTAGGTAATGTTTTTTAGTTGTAATTTACTCTTAGAAAAATGGTTCAGTGAACGGTTATGAACGGTTCAACAATAAGGTTTATAAACTGGCGTAGAAAATAATAGTTTAGTAAGATACATTTAGTTCGTTTGGACACGAACTGATTCGACTCGAACTTGTCTCGCGGGCACGAGATCAGGTTCGGATTCAGACTCGAACTTTGGGCAAAGTTCGAAAGCATATATTACGTGTATTTCAAGTCTTTGGGCAAAGACTCAAGTTCTTCTAAGGTAGAATTACCTACGCCGATTTAAAAAGGTTAGGTATAGCTAGGTACGGGAAGAACACAATAATGGAATCTATAATCGATAACGCCGAAAAAACAGAAAAGACTGAAAATCTAGAAGACGTAAAAGATGCTAAAATACTGGTAGTAGGAGCCGGTGGAGCCGGAAACAACCAGGTAACAAGAATACAAAATAAAGATATTCAAGGAGCAGAAACAGTAGTAATTAACACAGACAAACAACACCTCCAAATGAGCTCCGCAGACCGCAAAATACTGGTCGGAAGGGACCTGACAAAAGGATTAGGAGCAGGAGGCCAACCAGAAAAAGGCGCCAGAAGTGTAGAAGAAAACCGAGCCGAACTAAGAAACTTATTCAAAGACGCAGACATGGTATTCCTAACCGCAGGCCTCGGAGGAGGCACAGGAACAGGAGCCGCACCAGTTCTCGCACAAATCGCTAAAAAAGAAGACTGCATAGTAATAGGTACAGTCACAATGCCTTTCGAAATTGAAGGCGCAAGAATGAGCAAAGCAGAAGAAGGCCTGTACAAACTGAGACAGCACGTCGACACAGCAATTGTAATTGAAAACGACAAGCTTTTAGACATCGCTGGAGACATGCCGTTAGATCAGGCTTTCGGAGTAGCTGATGAACTTATTACAACAATGATTAAAGGAATTACAGAAACAATCAGCCAGCCTTCACTAGTTAACCTTGACTACGCAGATGTCCAGGCAATTATGAACGAGGGCGGAGTTGCAGTCGTAGGATATGGAGAGTCAGACACAAACAACAAAGGAAAAGAAGCAATCCACGAAGCACTCTCAAACCCATTACTCGATGTAGAATTTGACGGAGCAAACGGAGCACTACTACACGTAGCAGGAGGCGAAGACCTGACACTTAATGAGATCAACGAGGTCGGCCAACACGTCAAATCAAAACTCGATACCAACGCCCAAACAATCTGGGGCGCAAGAGTGAAGGACGAACTACAAGGTAAACTCCAAGTAATATCAATCATTACAGGAGTTGAGTCACCTTACATCCTAGGAGATGTAGAAGAAGAACAAGAAACTGAAGTCAGCGGAGACGTAAACGATCTAGGCCTAGAAATAATGGAGTAAAACCAGGCCTAGTAACAAAAAACAATGCTAGCAGGAGCCGGAGAACCGTAACAAGAAACAGGTCGGAAGAGGAATTTTTGATTACTAAATCAAAAACCCCTCCCCCCTTTCCTTGGAAGACCTGAATTTCTTGGATAAGGTTCTCCGAAAAATCCCTGCAACAGAACAAAAAAATTATATTAGGTAAGGTCCTTTCAAATCGGAAAGGTCTCGGTGAAGTTCAAAACCCCTCCCCCCCTTTTTCACCGAGGATTTTTAATCCGAAATGAGAGGACCTTCCAATAAACATTTTTTCTTTATTTTCAATACCAATGAATTTATTCTTTTACCACTCAATTTAGATAATATGGAGAAGCTCTATGGCATTCTATCAGGCCTTGGATTAATTATTTCAGGAGCTATAGTTCTAAGCATAGGTCTCTCACCAGTTTACGCTTCAGCATTGATTATTACAGGACTGGGAATATCCCTGATGTTCGAAAGAAAAGTAATTAAAGAGACATCAACTCTGTTAGAGAAAAAGATCTCTACTACTTCACCTATAGTAGCTGAAATAGCAGTTATAGGAGGAATAGTAACTGTCTACGGACTTTACATGCCTTTCTTAATTTACTTAGGGCTATTACTCTTGAAAATTGAGTTATTCACCGGGCTATCCAAATTCTCCGAAATTAACAGTTCCCGATTAATGGGCAGAATCTCACGGATAATGATTTTAGGACTTGGAATAGGCCTAGGTTACATAACAGATTACCTAGTATTTTATGCAATTGTCGCAGCAGGCCTTACAATAACGTATGATTTGCTGGTAATTTTACATGAGTCTGCCTCAAGTATTTAATTTTTCGTCGACCTCCAGTAATTATGAAGGCACCAATCTGTAATGTATGTTTAAAGAGCGACGTTTTATGCAGCAAATGCGAGGAAAAACTTGAAAATGAAGAAATAACGGAGCTCGATATCAAAGTAAGCCGAGTACTAAAAGAGCTAAGCAATGAACATGGCTCACTGAGAGACTCAGAAATAGTAAAGGCCTACGACACCGAAAATGTAGTAGTGATCGTCACAGGACCAGAAGATGGAGCAAAGGTAGTAGGTAGAAAAGGAGAAATCGTTAAGAAGGTAGCAGACGAAGTAGGAAAACCTATCAGGGTCGTAGAAAAAGTGGAGAATGACAAAGACGTGATTAACGGTCTACTAAGCCCAGGAGAAATTCAGTCAATTAATACAGTCTTCAAACCTTCAGGAGAAAGCCAGAAAATTGTAGTAGATGAAGAGTTCGAAGACAAAATAAATATGACTCGTGAAGACCTAGAAATGATTATTCAGGAAATAACAGAGGAAGAATACGAACTAGCATTCGAATAACCTTCCTCACATATTTTCACCAATTTCTTTGGATTCAGCATCATGGCAACGGAAAAAAACTCCAAAAAGTACATAGTAATAATCGATCAGGAAAAGATAGAGCCAGAATTAGCTCGAGAAACAGTAATCAATTACGACCCTTTAAACCGGGCAGGCAAAGAAGGAGGCTTCTACATAGACGAAAATGAAGAGCTACATATCAACGATGAAGATGTGATGGAGGCCCACAAAATGGCAGTCAATAAATATCCTTACGAAGGCGCCATTAAAATGGTCCAACTAGTATTTGAAGAAGGAGACCAAGTACATCAATTTGGAGAAAACGAATTCAGACTTTACGGGCTTCCTGCACCTGATAAAGATTCAGTAGTAGGAATACTTGGAGAGAATGGCTTAGGAAAAACAGTCGCATCTAAAATATTGTCAGGGAAACTCAAACCTAACCTCGGAGAATACACTAATCCACCTGAATGGGAAAAGATCCAGGAAAAATTCCGGGGAACAGGCCTACAGAACCATATCAAAAAATTGGCGGAAAATAAAATTAACTCTGCTACAAAGCCGCAACAAGTAGAAAGGATACCGGATGTATTTGAGGGAACTGTAGAAGAATTTCTTACGAGGGACGGAAGACCTGAAAATTTCGATGAGTTAACGGAGAAATTTGAGTTAAATAAGTTGATTGATAGGCCTGTAGAAAATCTTTCAGGCGGAGAGCTCCAGAGGTTGGCTATTGCAGCGACTATAGGAAAAGATGCAGAGTTTTATGTATTCGATGAGCCTTCAAGCTTCCTAGATGTAAAACAAAGGCTGAAATCCGGCCATGAAATTAGAAGCCTAAATGGAAGCGTATTAGCGATTGAGCATGATCTGGCTACTTTGGACCTTATATCTGATAGAATCAATATTTTCTACGGTGACAACGGGAGTTACGGAATGGTTTCAAACTCTCTTTCAACCAAGAAAGGAATTAACCAGTACTTAGATGGGCATATTCCTTCTCAGAATTTGAAGATTAGAACTGATTCAATAGACTTTGAACGTAATGACAGCGACAGAGGTACAGGCCAAACCACACTAGAATACGAATCGATGAAAAAAGACTTTGGTGAAGACGAATTCGAGCTAGAAACTTCAAGCGGAACAGTCAAAGAAGATGAAATAATCGGTATAATCGGAGAAAACGGATTAGGGAAAACCGTATTTGCTAAAATGCTTGCTGGAGGCCTAGAATCAGACAGAGGAGAAAGCCCAGAAGCATCAATTGCCTACAAAAGCCAATACATCGAGGCCTCAGATATTAAAGTTGAAAATGCGTTCCCAGCAGACGCTAACATGAATACTAAACGGTTTGAAACACGGATTAAAGAACCTTTAGAATTAGAACCTCTTTATGATAGAAAACTAACAAATCTATCAGGCGGTGAACTCCAAAGAGTTGCTGTGGCAATCTGCCTATCAAGAAACGCAGACGCCTATCTCCTCGACGAACCTTCAGCATTCCTAGACGTGGAGTCAAGAGTAAAACTCGGTAAGACTCTCAGAAGATTCTCCAGAAAGGAAGAAAAACCGTTGCTAGTGATTGACCACGATCTTTTACTTCTTGACTACATTTCAGACCGAGGAATAGTATTCAAAGGAGAACCTGGAGTAAAGGGAAAAAGCACAGAGCCAATGCCTACTGGAGATGCCTTAAACGAATTCCTTAAAGAAGTCGACATGACATTCAGGAAAGATCCAAGCACTGGAAGGCCTAGAGCCAACAAGCCAGGAAGCCAGAAAGATGAGGAACAGCGTAAAACCGGCGAATTCTATGAAACATAATATATTAGAAGATTATAGGGTA
>LKMQ01000022.1 GCA_001564145.1 Nanohaloarchaea archaeon B1-Br10_U2g29 | reverse complement strand
TCAATATCTTCTTCTTTTGTAAGCGAGACATCTTTCACTTTATAAGTAAAATCTGCACTATCTAAGGCCTTCTGAAATCCTTTCTTGTTGATTATAACTCCCTTCTTGGTTTCTCCTACTGTAAAAGATACTTTTTCTTTACTGAGAGTTCTGTAATCGATTACATGTTTAATATCAGTAGCAAAGGGGTGTACAGTCCCGGACTCAAAACCTGTTAACTCTTCTGATTCTTCAGGGCTGATTAAATGATGTTCTCCAAACTTTTTTTCTGAAATCTCCCTATCACCTGGCAGAAGAACGTGAATCAGCTTTCCTTCTTTCGAACCTTTAGATTCATGCTGTTTAACTATCAAGCTCTTCACGATTTGGGAAGTTTCAACGCCTCTCTCCCTAGCTGCATCATCACAGTCCTTAGTAGGATTATCCTGTTCAACCAATTCAAAATCAATACTTTCATTCTCTAAAAACTTATGAGCTTTCATTTTCACTTTATTTCCTCATCGGCAGGATTAAAGGGAGGTGAAGTTACAATAAGAGCTCTAAAATCTCCTTCTAACGCATGACCTTTATTTTCGGGTACAAGTATGAAGTCCTCTTTCTTTACATCAAAAGCTTCCGATCCTACATGTATTGTGCCTTCACCTTTTAGAATAATGTATCCTTTCTGGCTGTTTTCGTTGTAAATTTTCTTTCGTCCTTTTCCTTTAGGATGATATCCATCAACTTCAGTTATCACTGAATCAAAGTTATCATCATGTGCTTCAACTAAATCAGTGATCTTCGTATTATCATCAACATAGTAAGAATCTCCTTTCTGAAACTTCATGGAATTTAACCTCAGTCTAATTCTTCAATAAGTTTTTCACGTGCTGTTTTAGGATCTGACTTACCGCCGCTCACTGCCATCACTTGGCCGACTAAGTAGTTCAAGGCTCCTTCGTCACCGGTCCGGTAGTCCTCTACAGCATCCTTCTCATCTTCCAGTACTTGTTGTACTACTTGGGCTGTGTCATCCTCTCCAGACTTCAGTAAGTCCTCTTCTTCAACGATTTCTTTGAAAGGCCTAGGATTTTCAACTGCTTCTCTCAACAGTTGTTCAGCATTTCTATCACTTATTTCCTCATTACTCATTAATTCGAGTAGATATTTCAGCCATTTCTGTTTAAGCCCTGACTCACTGTACTTTATCTCGTGGTAGTTCAAGACTTTTTTCAGATCTCCAGTTAATAGAGAAGCAACCTGAACAGGTTCAAATTTTTTCTCTAAATCTTCAAACAGTGAAGATATTTCTGGATCAGATACAAGTGATTCTGCCATTTTAGGTTTCAGGCCTTTACTCATGTATCTTTTCAGCTTTTCCTTCGGTAGCTCAGGGATTTCCTCTTCAGCATTCTCAATTTTTTTACTATTATTTTCCTGTCTTGTAAGATCTGGATCGAATATGTATCCGTAGTCTTCTTCTGTTTCTTTTTCCCTCATCTTCTCTGTTGAGCCCATTCCTGCGTTGAAACTTCGGGTTTCTTGAGTAATTTCCTTCCCTCTCTTCCTCATCTGCTTCTGTCTAGAGATTTCATAGTTTAACGCCTTCTCAATGTCTGAAGTCCCTGTAATATTCTTGACCTCTATCCTTTCACCGCCTTCAATTGAGATGTTGGCGTCACTTTTTATCGCATAATCAGAGTCAGGTTCGTATACTCCTAAGTACTCTAACATCTGGCTTAGCTGCTGAAGATAGGCTCTAGCCTCTTCGGGTGTCTCAAAATCCGGGTCTGTCACAATTTCCAGCAATGGAGTACCTGCTCTATTATAATCTACTTTAGTATAATCCGACTTTTTGACTGATCCTCCTTCATGCACCAGTTTTGCTGGGTCCTCCTCAACATGTAACCGTGTAATACCTACCTCAAAACTTTGATCCTCTACTTTTACTTCAAAAACGCCTTCTTCTCCAACAGGTAACTCAAACTGAGTTATCTGATAGTTTTTAGACATATCAGGATAGAAGTAAGTCTTTCTTGAGAAAAAGTATTCTTCATTAATCTCACATTCTAACGCTAGAGATGTTTTCAAGGCCTGATCTAAAACTTTTTCATTAATTCTAGGCTTTGAACCTGGCATACCAAGACATGTTTCACATACATTTTCGTTCGGTTCAGAGTTTTTTTTGTTGGGGCATCCGCAGAACAGCTTTGAATTTGTATCTAGCTGGACGTGTGTCTCCAGGCCTATCATTACCATAACTGGGTTTTTCACGCACCAGTTTTTTTAGTTTACTCTGTTGATCTCCAGGTTTTGAGGCGCTGAAGTATCAATGTTGAGGATTTTGTGCAGTGAGCTTGCCAATGAAAAGCAGTTCTTTTTCTCTCCGTGGTTTGTCAATACCTTATTAGGGGTTGATCTCAGGTTCTTCGTGAAGTTGATTATCTGTTGTCTGTCGCTGTGAGCCGAGAACCCTGATACAGTTGATGTATCTAAGTTTACTTCTAATTTATCACCATCTATTTCGACCTTGTCGGCTCCGTTCTGAATCTTTCTACCTAAAGAGCCAGCGAACTGATAACCAACGAAAATAAGTGTATTGTCAGGGTCGGAGGCCTCTTGCTGTAAGTAAGACATTATAGGCCCTCCTGTAATACTTCCTGAGGTTGTAAGGATTATACAGGCATCATCATCGTAAACTTCTTTCCTTTCATTATGGCTTCCAATCGGTTTAATGTTCTCTTTTAGGAATGGAGAGCTTTTTCTGTTCACCTTGTTCTGGATTTTCTTTGATAGGTATTCTGGATAGGCTGTGTATAGTGCGTTTACATCATTGATCATACCGTCTACATATACATTGTAGTCAAAGTAGCTTCGGTCCATTTCATCAGCTAAAAGAGCTAGTACTTCCTGTGAACGACCAACTGCGAAAACAGGGACAATAACTTTCCCTCCTTTGCTTAATGTTTGCTTGACTTTGGATAAAAACTGTTTATTAGCATCTTCACGAGAAGTCTGTTTATCTTCCCTGCCTCCATAAGTTGATTCTGTGATCATAGTTTCAACTCTTTGGAAGTTAGTATCAGCCTGTCTCAAAGTCTCAGTTGTATCATAATTGTAATCACCAGTGTACAGTATGTTGTGTAGGCCTTCACCAACGTGAAGATGTGTTAAAGCGCTTCCAATTATATGTCCTGCATTCTTCAAAGTTAAACGCATGTCAGGAGTTATATCTGTGACCTCTCCGTAGTCAGGAGTGATTGTTCTCTTTACTGCTTCTTTGATAGCTGATGAGTCGTAAGGTGCACTGTTATTTTGGCTATGCGCCAGGCCTATGTAGTCCAAAGTCTGCATAATCATCAAGTCTCTCGTAGGTTTAGTACAGTACAGCGGACCATCGTAACCCATCTTGTAGAGGTATGGAATCATCCCTACGTGGTCCATGTGTGCATGTGAAAGCACTACAGCATCTAAATCTTGAAGATCCAATTCAGGAGCGTTTAGATATGGGAAGTTTTCCTGACTACCTGATTCAGCACTGGGATCAATCCCTGCATCCAGTAGTACGTTAGATTCCTCAGTCTGAATAAGCAGACATGAACGCCCTACCTGTCTAAATCCCCCCAGGCTTGAAATTCTGACCCATTGATCTCCTACAGACTTATCTAACCTAATCTTTTTTCCAACATCATGTAAGAACTTTTTCCTGAATTCTGGGTCTTCCACGGTTAACTCCCTTGCTTTATCTACGACTTTCGAGTCAATAGCTGGGACCCTCTCAAACTGAGGGCTCCAAAGCGAATTCTCTTTAATTATTTCTTCAGAGTTGTCCAGTCTTGAAGGCCTTTTTACTCTTAGTATAACTTTTCCAAGACTCGGCTGGAAAATAGTATCTTCTAGGCCTGCTTCGTCAGGGATATTTTCTTCAATAATTTCTTTTGCATTTTCAGGGTCTTTGAACAGTTTTGCTGTGGGTCTTACTTCTATTCTCTTTTTTAGTCGCGAAACTAGATTTCTTACGGTCTCTGAGTTATCAAGGAAAAAGTCTTTGCTGTCGGTGTACAGCACTATGTCTGATCCTTCGTAACGTATTTCTGAGACGTTTGATCCTGGCGGTAACAAGCTTTCGATGTCTTTTAATTCTTCCATAATTTAGTCGTTCCTCTTGAAATGATAAGAAAAAATATATTTACTGTATTATGCAGACCAGATTTTATTCCAAGACCTGCTTTGCTTCAACTTCCTCTACTACGTTGAATCCTTCTTCCGTGATTTCTGCCACCATTATACCGTTTCCGGATGCTGTGTCACGTTCCATCGCAGATTTTACAGCTCTTCTGGCAAGATCTAATCCCTCTTCATGGTCCATTCCTTCTTCATAATGATCTTCAAGTACTCCATAGGCCATCTGGCTTCCGCTTCCTGTAGCAGTGAAGTAATCGTGCTTCATTAAACCTCCTGCAGGATCCAAGTCGTAGAGAACCCCTTTACCATCTTCTAGGCCTCCGAGTATGAACTGATTCATGAAAGGCATCATCTTGTTTCCATGTAAAATATTGGATAGAAGTGTTCCTGCTCCTTTAACTGAAAGCTCTTTAGTTTCAAGTCTGTGAAGCTTTAACTGGGATCTCATCATTCTTACAATTCTCTGTGCATCGCCTACACTTCCTGCTATTGTTAGGCCTAAATTATCGTCAAGCCTGTAAATCTTTTTGGCGTATTTTGAAGCTGTTAAATGACCCATTGAGGCTCTTCTGTCAGCTGCCAATACTACACCATTTTCTGTTGTTAAAGCGACTGTTGTCGTCCCTGTTTTGAACTCTTCTACCTTATCATCTTCATTATTGTTCATAGATTGATATCACCGAAATCTAGAAAAACTATTTTTACAAGACCAATAACAGGCCTACCATCTATAACTAATTATAGCTAGTTCAAATTTAAATAGGTAATCAGGAAATAACCCTGAACTTTTAGCCAATCTAGGTTAAATCAGTAATTTTTCGCAAAGTAAACCCATTTTTTGGCGTCTTTTCCTGTTAATGCACATTCTCCCTCAATTTCATCTTCTTCAGAGAGAATTGTTTCAGACTTCGAGTCTTCTCTGAATGGAAGGACTACAATTTCAGCACTGACCTGTTCCTTTATCTCTTCTAGACTATCTTCTTCACCACACCATTTAGCCTTCACATAACCTCTATTCTTACCTATCGTGGCTAAAATTTCTTCCTTTGAAGAGGCCTCTCTAATATTCTCCTCTAAATATTCCTCTAGTTCACTGTACATGTCTTCCTGAATAATGTCAAGTCTATCCTTAATATCAGCTATGAGAGTCGATTTTTCTATACCCATTTCCTTTTCCCCATTATCTCTTCTTACTACTGTAACTGTTCCATCCTCTACTTCGTTAGGACCTATCTCTACTCTCAATGGTACTCCTTTGAGCTCCCATTCGTTAAATTTGTATCCAGGGCTTCTATGGTCACGGTCATCTAGTTTTACCCTAACATTATTTTTACATCCGCATTCAGCCTCCAAACCATGCTTCAAACTCTCAGCATAATCCAGTACTTCTTCACGGTTATCCTCCTGATAAATCGGTACAATTACTACCTGTGTAGGCGCAACTTTTGGAGGAAGCTTCAAACCATCATTATCTCCATGAGCCATAATTAAAGCACCGATAGTTCTGGTAGATAATCCCCATGAAGTTGTCCAGGCAGTAGATTTCTCACTATTTTCATCTTCAAAAGTTATGTCGAAGGCCTCAGCAAAGTGTTGACCCAACTGGTGTGAAGTCCCTGACTGAATACTTTTTCCATCTGGCATCAAAGTCTCAATAGTCGTAGTATATTTTGCACCAGGGAACTTATCATGCTCAGGTTTATAACCTAAAATGCTTGGAATTGCCAAGTGATCTTCTATAACTTCCTGGTACTGTTCAAGCCTCAACATTGTCTCCTCGTCAGCAGCTTCCTCGGACGCGTGAGCTGTATGACCTTCCTGCCAAAGGAACTCTCTGGTACGGAGGAAAGGCCTTGTATCAGTCGCCTCCCATCGAACCACGTTCGCCCACTGATTAAGCCTCATCGGCAAGTCCCGATGACTACGAATCCAGTCACTCATGAACGGAGCAATTATACTCTCAGAAGTAGGCCTAACAGCCAACCGTTCTTCAAGTTCTTCATCACCACCATGAGTCACCCAAGCAACTTCAGGATCAAAACCTTCCACAATATCCTCTTCTTTCTCTAAGTATGACTCAGGGATTAACAGAGGAAAGTAAGCATTATCCACACCAGTAGCCTGAATCTTGGTGTCAAAATCTTCCTTAATCGACTCCCAGAGCTTCATGCCATAAGGCTTAATCACCATACAGCCTTTAACAGGCGCATAATCTGCAAGGCCTGCTTTCTTAACAACCTGCGTATACCATTCCGAAGTTTCCCTCTGTTTATCTGCAGTAATCCCAAGCTCCTGACTCATAACAAAAGAATACGTTGATCAAAGTTTTAAGCATTTCAATATGTGATAATAATATGGCTGAAGTACTGGAATGCACAAAATGTGGAAAAGTATTCTCAAATGAAGAAACAGTAAAGAAACATGCAAAAAGAGTTCATGGCACTAACCAAATAAAACAGGAAAAAGGCCTTTTCGACTTCTAATTACTGAAGAAAAATATAAATGAAGCCATTAAAGCTATTACAGCTAACTGTACAGCTGTTAGGCCTGGAATACCTCTTGTCTGACTAGATGTTCCAACTAAGTCTTCATCTTCTTCAATAAGTAAATCTACTTGGTCGGCACCAGATAAACTGCCATCAGAGGATATTCCAAATACCTCTAAATCATAACCATTCTCAGAGGTCGTATCAACTTCACGGTTGGCGTTCACTTCAAGTCTCTGAATAGTGGAACTTGAAGCCGGAACCGTAAACTCTACTTCATCTGTACCGGTAGACTCAAATGAGGTCATCTGAGCTAACTCCTCTCTATCATCATCGTCATTTGCTCTTGGATTTAATTCAAGCTCCATATCCTTTGAACTGTCGGTTGGATTAATAACTAGGAATGATATGAATCCGGTCTCTCCCAAGTCAAATTCTGCTGTGTCCTCTAAGAATACTATCGGCCAGTCGCCCCACCACTGTCCATCAAAACAGGCGATAGTTCTCTGAGTATCATCATCTTCTTGATCAAACGTTACTGTTTCACCATCTTGATATAGCATCCTCTCCTCTTGCAGCTCATCTCCTGAAAAACTTCCCGCCTCCAAATCAGATTCATCAATATCGTCAAACTGGCTATTATCCAAGACACAAGTATCTTGGCTTGAAGCGACTCCTAGTATATCTTGATCAGTATCTACATTTCTAGTCTGTGAATCCTGATAAACCAAGAATTCAGAAGCATCATCTCCACCACAGAAACCATAATCTCCTGAAGTAGGATCAGCCACTACACTATTATCTGGATAGCTACTATCTTCCCCTCTGAATAGGCCTGACGTTCCTGTAGGAACAGGAGAATAACCATCATCAATCATGTCATCGCCTATATCCCAGTGATCTCCATCAGGATCAGAAATTAGGTAGGGATGGTCCATCTGACTCATTCTATGATTCCAAGAGTCATCTATGCCTCGCCTATATGCTAAAGGATTATTTTGAATTTCATCCTTATCTATCCATTGAACTCCTTCTGCACCGAATAAATCGTTTTCATCACAAATTGTTTGACTTGTTTCAACGGTCATCCAGTTAGGAGCCTGTCCTTCACCACTTGTAAAGCTTATCTCTTGTGCATAATCTTGACTGTACCACTGAGGATTAGGATCATAGTTCCTATCCATGTCTGTATCCGATAATCCAGGTCTTTGAGCACAGACCGCTTCATTATCCTTAAATCTTCCAAACTGTTCACCTACCTGGTCTGTTTGCTCAAAATCACTGACTTCATACAGTTTTGGACCTGTAGTACCTCTAAAATGACAGTATTGAGGACCATCAGCACAAGCAAACGAACCAACAGCTTGTTCTGAATTCTGTACCTGGCCTTTCTCCTCTAAAAGATACTCTCTTTGGTCGTCTCCACACAATGGAGGCTCGTGGAAATCAAGTAATGAATCCTCGTTCAAATTACCTTGATCGTAGTCCTCATATGAATCCTGCCAGTAAATATCATAGAAGAATACTCTATCAAAACCAGTGTTAGGATCAGTATCTCTAGACTGTCCTGAAGTCACACCAGCAGCTGAATCTTCATCTATGTTAGGCCATGCATCGTCTCTATCCCATCCAATACCGGAATCAGGCCCCGTTAAATCTAGATTAAATGATACCAAGTTCATCCAATCCTCCTCACCAGGAACACTACTTACAATAACCTGTTCAGAAACCATTAAATCATGTGCAGGAGCCTCAGCAATCACCTCGTGAGGTACAGCTGAATCAAATGAGGTAGTTCCTTCTACAATCATTGACTCACCCACATCTAAATTTTGAGATGCATTAAAACCGAAGAGATCTGGGTCTCTATCATGGTATAGCTCTAAATTACCAGTATCTCCTGAAGTTGATCCAACATTCTCTAGTCTGGCTTCAAAAGTATAATCCTCGCCAACCACAGCAGAGTTGACAAATCTGATCATTTCCAAATTCCATTCAGCAGTATCTACATCAAAAGTCCAAGGACCTGCATCTACACAACTGCCACCCTCACAGGCCTGGGCGCTCCATTCATAACTTTCTCCAGAACTAAGTTCAGGGAAGTCAGACTCTGCAATACCTCCACTTTCAACAGTTACTTCTCTGAGTTCCGTGCCATCTCCGGGCTCACCTTGGTAAAGAGTAACTGTGGCGCCATCTGGTCCAATATAGTTTACTCTTACATCAGTCTCTAGATCATTTACTTCTGAACCATCCTCTGGAAACGGATTATAAAGTATTGGACTAGAAAATTCCCATCTGAATGTGGGATAATCCCCATCTCTTGTAATCCATATATTATCAAAATCAAAGTTCTCCATATTTTCAGTAGCATCTTCACCAGTCATTTCAGATGTAGTTAGTGGTTCTCCATACACGTCAAAATCGGTTCCAGCCCTTTCTTCATCGAAATATACATCATTCACGGAGTCACTTGATTCGTCTGTACCTACCACTCCATTACCGTTTATGACTTCAGAATAAGAATAAACTTGTCCAAAATCAGAGGCTCCTGCTGAAGTATGCCCTACAACACCCCCAACATCGTTACTTCCATCCACTGTGGTTCCCGAATAAGAATCTATAATTCCACTAGAACTGCTAGTTCTACCAATTAAACCGCCAACTTGACTACCTCCTTCTACCTTTCCGCCTTCAATAGTCGATCTCTCCAATGTTACACTACCTCCTGATCTGGTGTCAAATCCTCCAGCACGACCGCTTTGACCTACTATTTCTGTATCAATAATCAATGAGTCTCTAATGTCAATACCTTCGCTATGATCATCATCAGCTGCAACACCTCCCACATCTCTATCACCATTTACTTCAGAATCTATCAATGCCAAATTCTCCACTCTTCCATCTGAGCTATATCTTCCAATCAAAACTGCTGTATTATCTCCACCTCGAACATTTGCATCAATTATTCTAATATTTCTTACCTCAAAACCTCCACCTCCAGAGAAAATACCCACAGAGTTTTCATTAGGCCTATTTATATGCAAATCTGTTATTCTGTAACTGTTCCCATTAAGCTCACCTGAAAAATTATCAATAGGTTCAAAACCACTTCCTCCGTTCCAGCTCTCTGTATCTGAACAATCAATATCATTAAGTAATTCATAATCAGAACTAGGATTATTTTCTATATCCTGTAACTCTTGACAAGTACTAATCTGGCTCTGAGCTGAAACTATGCCTGACAAAACCAGAATTAAACAAGTAAAAATACAGATTTTAATCAAGTTTCGCTTCATCAGTTCCAGTCAGTCCTCCTTATATTACCATTATCCCATTCCTGCAATATATCATCTGGGTCTATCCAGTAGGCCTCACCTACTCTAATCGTATTTCCTTCTTTGTCCTCAAAGCTTTGGTCGGCTCTAACTGCTAATGAATTCGCGTGTGCTCTGGTGTGTTTGTTTATTGATCTTTCTACTGTGGAGCTTCTTGTACTTCCTTGATGTTCAATATGTGGGTGTGCGCCTGTATCATCATGATCTGTATATGCTTCAGAAGCTCCGATTCCTCCAGCAGGATAAGGCACTCCTGTGGAATCTATCACGTAATTATTATCTAGGGTATAGCTGTACTGTACAGTCCTGTCAACGTCAATATGGGTGTTATACCACCATTCCTCATTATGGTCACTAATTATAATATCATAATCAGGATGATCTTCATCTAACTGTTCTGAAATAGATTTAATCAGGTTTAGCTGACCTTCAAACACAGGTTCAGGATAAACAGCTGCATCATCCTCTCCCTGTGGATGGAAATCATCGTCCAT
>LKMQ01000021.1 GCA_001564145.1 Nanohaloarchaea archaeon B1-Br10_U2g29 | reverse complement strand
GAGATTTTAGACGAGAACGATGCAAGCCTGGAACTACCTGAAGATCTGCAGAACTTGCTTGATAAGGCTAAAGCAATTGAAGAGCATATTGAAGACAACCCTGAAGACGCTCAATCCGAGAGAAGATTGGAGCTTACCAAAGCGAAGATCCGTAGAATTGCTTCTTACCATCGTGAGAACGGAAACATTGAAGAAGACTGGAAATACTGATTTAATATATGTCAGGTCTTGAAGAGCTTAGAGAATCAGCCAGTGAAGCAGCCGAAAAAATAAGAGATTTTGACGGAAAGATTCGTTTAGTAGGTCAGTACGATGCCGACGGTATTTCAGCGACATCTATAGCATATGAAATGTTGAATAGAGCTGGAAAAGATTTTGAGTACGAGATTATTAAGCAGCTTTACGAAGAAGATATCGAAAGATTAAAGGAAGAGGATGAAGGCCTGATCTTGTTTGTTGACATCGGTTCTGGAAAAGCTAGTTCGATTGAGGAAATTTTAACTTCTGAGAAGGATGTTGTTGTTTCTGACCACCACGAACCAAGTGAAAAAGGCTCTTTTATCCATATGAACCCGCACTTTTCAGGTATTGATGGTGGAGAAGCGATTTCTGCAGCAGGTATGACATTTATTCTAGCGCATGAATTCGATGAGGAGAACATTGATTTGGTTGAATGGGCTTTAATCGGTGCAACAGGAGACATGCAGAAGCAGGAAGGTGAGTTCATGGGTCTCAACAAAGGCCTAGAGGAACTTGCTTTGGAAAATAATATTATAGAAAAACGTAGAGGCCTCGATCTTTACGGTAGAAGCACAAAGCCTTTGAAAGACTCTCTAAAGTATACTACAGACCCTCACCTAGAAGGAATTTCTAATGATGAAATGGGTGCAGTCCAGTTCGTTAAAAATCAAGGAGTGGATATAAGAGAGAACGGGGATTTCAGGACTTTAAGCGATTTAACACCTGAAGAAGAAAAACAGTTAATCAACGGACTGATTAAAACAGGAAGGCCTGTAAAACCTTTACTCAACAATATCTACACTCTTAAAAACGGATATGAGATCGGAGAGTTCTCCACAGTCATCAACGCATGCGGAAGACTGGGCAGAGCAAAAGACGGAGTGAAAATCTTGACAGAACAGGATTTAGGCCTGGCGAAAACTGTTTCAAGGGCTTACGGCCGGAAAATAAGTGAATCGCTTAGATTCGTTGAAAATAATAGAGAAAACGAAGAGCATATTTACGAAGACAGAATTGGTGTTATCGATGCTGAAGACAATATTGAAGACGACTTCATTGGAACAGTAACAACTATTTCAATGAGCAATGGATTCTTCGACTCACCCGTAGTAATGGGAGTAGCACACGCAGAAAAAGGGAAAAGCAAAGTATCATCAAGAGCCACAAAAGAACTAGTAGAAGAAGGCCTCAACCTGGGAGAAATCATAGGAGAAATATGTGAAGAACTGGACGGCGAAGGCGGAGGCCACAACGTAGCAGCCGGAGCCAAGATCCCCAGAGAGAACAAAGATGAGTTTATTGAAATGTTGCAAGAGAAAATTTCTTCGGAAGCTTGAATATGGTTTATAAAGTTTTGAGTTAGTACTTTTGGTATGGCTAAAGCAGTATTGCAGAAAAACTGGTATGAAGTGCAGGCACCGGATATTTTCGATGTTGACACAGTAACTGAAACTCCTGCTGAGAAAGATTCTCAGATTATGGGAAGAACAGTTAAAGAAAGCCTGAACGACTTACTTGAAAGCAGCGATAAGTACTATGCAGATGTAACTCTAAAGGTAACAGATGTTGAAGGTAACAAAGCATTCACAGAGATCAGTGAAATGAGTGTTTCTTCAGAGTTCGTCTCAAGAATGATTAGAACGGATACAGACAGATTCGACTTAGTCGAAGATTTCGAAACTACTGACGGAAAAACTGTTCGTGTAAAAGTTGTCGGCGCAACACTTCGAAAGGCTTCTGGAAAACAGCACAAAGCAGCTAGAAGAGAAATCACTGAAGTAATCAGAGAAAACGCTGAGAACCAGACATACGAAGAGTTCATGGAAAACGTCTTCACAGACAAAGTCCAGAAAGAATTCAGAGACAAAGCAGAGAAAGTCTACCCGTTCAGAGAACTTGAAATCAGAAAGACTGAGCTCAGATAAATATCTTCTAACCTTATTTCTTTCGAAGAAAACTCAATGACCCAGACATAACTTTATCCAAATAAATAGGGTCCGTAGCTCAGTCTGGCAGAGCACCAGGCTCTTAACCTGGTAGTCGCGGGTTCAAATCCCGTCGGACCCATAAATTCCAAAATGTTTTGCAATAAGACCAAAGGAATCAAATACCGGCCTTCACAATTAGCGTTCATGAAGGTTTACGTGACTGGAGGCACCGGTTTTGTTGGAAGCCATTTAGCTCATAAACTGGTTTGGGCAGGGCATGAGGTGACTCTTGGAGGCCTTTCTACTGAAGGAGTTATTGATCTTCCTGAAGATAATGTTGAAGTTGAACAGATAGATGTAACAGATCCTGAAACCTTGGATTTTTCCGGTCATGATGCTGTTATTCATTTAGTAGGACTGTCTCCGCTTTTTGAGCCGAAGGTTCCTTACCATAAGGTTCATGTTGAGGGAACTGAGAATGTTATGGAGGCCTGTAAAGATGCCAGTATAACTAGGTATGTTCATATGAGTGCGTTGGGTGCTGATGCAAAGGAAGATACGGAGTATTTACGGAGTAAGGGTGAGGCCCAATTATTAGTTGAAAATTCTGATTTAGACTGGACAGTTTTTAGGCCTTCCGTTATTTTTGGCGAAGGCGGACAGTTTATACAGTTTAATGAGTCTCTTCTAACGCCTTTTGTTACAGGGCTTCCAGGTGGAGGGAGAAGCAGGTTCCAGCCAATCTATGTGGAGGATATTGGAGATCTTTTTGTAGAGGCTGTGGAAGAGGATAAACATATTGGTGAGAGCTATGATCTTGGAGGGCCTGAAACTTACAGCCTGAAGGATATTGCCAAAATGATTGAAAAGTCGAAAGGTAGAAAACTGAAAGTGCTTCCGATACCTATGATATTTGCGAAGATAGGTTTGACAGTAACAGAAAAACTAGGTCTTAAGTTCGGACTTGATCAGTACAGGTCTCTCAAAAAAGATAATGTAACTGAAGAAAATGATGTAAAACATTTCAAGAAAAGTTTAACTGAAATGGAGACCTTGGAGAGCTATCTAGGCCTATGATAGACTGGTTACTCGTCTTAGCTTTACTGCTTTTGATTGGAGGTGTAATCGGAAGCATATATCCATCGATTCCAGGCCCAATACTTTCTATTATCGGAGTAACAGTTTACTGGTGGAGTACCGGATACTCAACACCTAGCACACTAGTTTACCTTCTGATTTTGTTCACAGGAATATTTGCAGTAGCTATCGACTATATCGCTACTTACCTTGGCGCAGAGAAGGCGCAGGCCTCAGAAAGAACCGCCTACATGGCAGCTGCCGCCTCATTTATCTTATTCTTCGTATCAGGGCCGTTAGGAATAATTATAGGAACAGTAGGAGTGATACTGCTTAGAGAGATGATGTTAGGAAAAGATTTTGATAAAGCATTGAAAACAGCGGTGCTATCAGGTATTGCCTTGCTAACATCGGTAATCGCCAAAGTAGGCCTAACAGGATTAATGTTGCTGATATTTGTTATCTCAATCGTTTTGGCTTAGACTCTTAGGAAAACCCACAACCTTTGTTTCATATTCCCCGCCTTCTCCAGCAGCATGGAAACCATATTGTTCAGATAGTTCAATCAGCTCTTCGATATTTTCTTCATCCAGTATTTTTCCTTCCCATTCTTCTGTTAGGCCTCGAGCAGCAACATCAGTTATCTCTACTTTGAATCCTTCCCTTATCAGCCAACGCATGTAATTAGCTTGATTTTCTTGCCAGAGAGGAGAGAAAACCTTTAAACCCAGTTCTTCGGCCACTTTTTCCACTCTATCTCTCTGATACGTAGATGCCAAAGCTCCAGCGACTACTCCTTCAACACCGTATTCTTCTACAGCTTTTTCTAGGCCTTTTTTCAAGTCTTCTAATTCTTTTTCTTTCTCACCTTTGGTTTCTTGCGCAATTAATGGGATTCCAAGTTTAGAGGCCTGTTCGTCTAAGTGATTCTGGGTTTTCTTTGAGTCGAACATGTAGCTTTCCTTGTTCTCTGATCTCAGAGTTAGTAAACATGAAATCTCATTATTTCTTCTCTTCATTCGGTAGAGAGCAGCGTTGGAATCTTTTCCCCCGGAAGTTAACGCCACCAGTTTTCTGTTAGGCCCTCGTTGAAGATCAGAGATCTTCTGCGATCCAGAAAATCTTTGGTTTTCGTATTCTCTAAATGAATTCAAATATTTCTGTTTGTGCCGAAAATCATTATTTTTTGATAGTCTGTCAATGGCTTTGTCGAAGTTGCTACCATACTGTGCAGCAGTTTTACCTCTCCAGGCAACTTCTTCCGGCACACCTAGTTTTTCAGCAGCTTTCCTCAAAACAAATTTTCTGTATTCATCTTTCACTTTGTAATCTTCCGGAATAGTCAGTGCATGTTCAATTAAGTCATGATCCAAGAATGGCACTCTTAGCTCGTAACCGTTTCTAAAGCTGATAACATTGTCTCTATACAAGTCTCTCTCAAAAATACCTCTCAAACCGGAAAGACATTCCTTATTCAAATAACCTTGCTGGCGATGATAACCGGCGTAAAGCTGTTCTGAACCTAGGCCTGACATCACAACTTTTTCCTCACCATTTAATGCGAAGTGGAACGGCAATGCGACACCGTTTTTTACAACAGAAGTACTGGAGATCCAGTCAACAACTTTAGGTAGTTCTTCCTCCACTTCTTCCAGTGAGGCCTCATAACTTTCCAGTTCAATATCCATTTTGTCAGCGATTTTTTCAGCCCAGTCCATATCTCTCGGCGCATTAACATTACCATGTTGAATACCGGAAGTATAAGCCGTAAAGTCTTTACCTAACTCCTGTAAAGCAGCTGCCACCATTGTGGAATCCACTCCTCCGGAAAACAGTAGGCCTAGCTCTCCTTCAGGAACCCTCTTCTCAACTGCTTCTAGGAAAAATTCTTTAATTTCTTCAGCCGCTTCATCCATCTCTTTCCCCTCATCAACATTTAATTCGAAGAACCCTCTCTGCCTCTTTGATATAACGCCGTTATATAAATCATATTTCAAAACCTGTCGTGGATGCAGTTCTCTAACATCTTCAAATCCTGCCTTTTCCAAGGCCTGTTTCTCTGATGCAAAGGCAAAATCATTTTCAGAATACCAAACCGGGTTAACGCCAAGAAGATCTCTAGCTAAGATCAGTTCACCATCATTAATGTAGGCGAATGCATAGATTCCATCAATCTCTTCTAAACCTTCAACTCCTTTCTTATCAAGTAAATTATGAAGAGTTTCTGCATCGTTCTCAGTACTCCAACCATATTTTTCGTTAAGCTCCTTCCAGTTGTAGATTTCACAGTTAGCTGACAGAAGACCTTTATCCTTTATTGGTTGTTTAACTTCTCCAACTATAGAATGCAGCGTATGCCCCACTGCAAAGTTTTCTAATTCAGTAGAGGCCTGCGAACCACCTCTATGCTTCAAATAATCGGCCAGTGTTTCCACTGTTTCTGGGTTTTGGGCGCCGTGGATGCTGCACATAAATTTACTTTTTGAAAAGGAACTATTTTGTATCTAGGAAAAATGTTTTATCGGTTGGGTTCCAAGTTATTACTAGGTGACTCAAAATGATGTACAAAAGACTAAAGGAAGAACTACATGACAAGGGCGAAATGATGATCAGGTTCACTTCCGGAGAGGAAGCTGAGCTTCATCTACACAACACAGAGTTTGTGGAGGAACCATTCATCAAAGTAGATGCAGACGACGAAATCCACTGGTTCAACGCAGAAGAAGTAGAGAGATACTACATCCACAAAGAGTTCTAAATACTTATCCATTTAATTTTTCTTTAATGAGCTCTATTAGGCATAAAAAATCGGAAAGAGTTAGAACCCCCGGTAAAATAAATTCGGAAACTTGGGAAACAAAGAAAACTGTAAGTGATATAGCAGCGGTTCTAATGCTGGAGCCAGATTTCCCCGATAAACTTTCATGGGAAAATAGTGAAAATTGGATAGAAACTGGATATTCTGATAGTACTACGGTTTTCAGTGCAAAAGAAGAAGATTACCAGATATCTGTAACCGAGATGTCCTATGGACGTCATTCAGTAGACTTCATCTATTTTGAACATCCAACCGAAAAAATGAATACAAAAATATTGGATTATAGAGAAAAACTCTGATTTTTAGAATTACTTTGCAGAATACTCTGCATCGAAGTCAGAAAGGCCTTTTTGTCCATTGTCTACTGCTTCGTAATCTGATATTACATCTTCCATCGCTACTTCAATAAATTCTAGGTCTCTTTCTTCTAGATATTCCAATACTTTATCTGTCATCTTTGGAGCCACTAAAATACCCCTAATGTTTCCATTGAACTCTTCTTCTATTTCATCAACGTATCTCTGCAGCTGTAACACTGTATTGTAGTCTGGATTTCTTTTTACCTCTATAACAACATATTCATCGTTCTTATCACGAGCGAATACATCGATGAAACCTGCTGGAGTCTCGCGCTCTCTTTCAACGACTTTAAGGCCTTCTTCTATCATTTCGGGTTCTTCTTCAATAGATTCATGGATATCGACCTCGTGACCTGCGATCTTCAGCTCAGATTTGTCAACCAGCTGATCAACTGTGATTAAAGAAATGTTATCGAAGTATACTTCAACCATTTCATCCGGATTCCTCCTCCTAGCTTTCAAAACCAAAGATTCATCCCTGACTTCCACATTAAACGAGTCTACTTCCGGCTGCCAGTTCTTAGGCTGATAGTTATCAGGGCCATGAACTAGTAAAGCAGAATCCTGCTTCTTAATTAAAAGCCTCTCACCTCTGTCAAGTTTGGAAGCAGCTCGACCAGTATAATTCACAGTACAAAGACCATTTATCTGGACAGTATACTCTCTGGAGAGATACTCCTTCAAAATCTCCGAGGCCTCATCAAAATCAGGGTTTTCAATAATTTCTTCCATAATCAAACAATTTTCAAGCAAAAGTTTTTACTGATGACGAAACGGCTAATCTCAACCTGAATATTTATTTTAAAATAAAATAAATCGTAAAATATGGATTACAGTATTCATGATCTGCCTGAGAGTGAGAGGCCTAGAGAGAAACTTGAGGAAAATGGTGTAGAGGCTTTAAGTGATGCGGAGCTTTTGGCAATTCTCTTGAGAACCGGTATCAAAGGTAAGAATGTGAAGGAGCTTAGTTATGAAATTCTTGGAGAGTATGGCTTTCAGGATATTCCTTCGGCAGAGTTAGATGATTTCAAAGATTTAGAAGGGATTTCCAGAGTCAAGGCAGGGCAGTTAAAAGCTATTGGAGAGTTAGGCCTGAGGATGCAGCGGAAGGATAGGGAGAAGATTGAAAATCTTTCAGATGTCAAGTCTCAGGTAGAGGATATGAAGTTCCGATCTTCCGAGGTTTTGAGAGTATTTTACCTGAATTCTGGGAACGAGGTCGTGGCTGAAAAGGAGTTTGACGGCGCTGTATCTAATGTACATGTAGAGCCTAAAGAGATCTTTGCTGAAGGCCTGAAAAATGATGCTTCAGCACTAGTTTTAGCGCATAACCATCCCTCTGGTAAGTCTCGGTTTACTGAGGAGGATTTAGAGTTTACTAGGGAAATAGTTGAACTGGGTGAAAGTCTGGGTCTTAAGGTTTTAGATCATGTAGTTGTAGGCAAATCGGTTGAGAGTATGAGAGATTCATCCGAAATGTGGTAGACGTTTTATATACTTTTCGGCGGTTCTCACCATGTATTTAAAGTTTATTAGAGGTTTGGTTTATGTAAACTTTCTCTTTAGAGGGCAAAATAATGGCAATTGACGTACGTGACCACAAGTCTGTTCCGAAGCATGAAAAAATGAGTGAAGACGAGGTTGAGGATCTTCTCGAAAATTTTGATACTGAGAAGAGCAAGCTCCCCAAAATAGAGCGTACAGACGCCGCCTTGAAGCAGATGGATGTTGAAGAAGGAGACGTCATCCATATTGAACGTGACAGCCCGACAGCAGGCAAAACTGATTATTACAGAGTCGTAGTCGACAGGTAGATCTAATAATGAATGAAGAATTCCTAGAGCAGTTAATTGAACGTAATCTTGTAAAACACCAAATTGAGTCCTACAACAGGTTTGTTGAAGACCGAATCCAAGCTATTCTAAATGAAGTCGGAAGTATTGAACCAGAACTTCCTGATGGAGAGGACTTAGTAATTAAAATTGTAGATGTTGATATTAAGAGGCCTGAAATACACGAAGCTGATGGATCAGTACGTAAAATTACACCTAGAGAAGCCAGAATGAGGGATATTACTTATTCCAGTGAAATCATGGTTGAGATGGCTCCTATCTTTGAAGGAGTTAAGCAAGAAGTTGAGGAAGTGACTATTGGAGAAATTCCGGTGATGGTGGGAAGTGATATGTGTTGGAGTTCAGACTGGGACGAAGAAGAAATGAGAGAGAACGGGGAAGATCCTAAAGATCCAGGAGGCTACTTCATAATCAACGGTTCAGAGAAAACCATTATTGCAATGGAAGAACTTGCGAACAACAAGCCTGTATTCTTGGAAGATGACGGAGAACAGAAATGCCGTGTCAACTCAGAAAACTCAGGATACGTTCAAAGACATGTACTGGAAAGAGAAAAAGATATTATAGATATTTCATTCGCAAACGTCAAGAACACCCCCGCAGTAGCTCTACTAAGAGCTTTAGGCCTTGAAACCGACAAGGAAATAATTGAAGCAATCGGAGAAGAGTACGCTTCCGATATCTACCTGAATATTTACGAAGTTGATGCTTCGAACCAGGAAGAGGCCTTCGAGTATATTGCTAACCGTTCTGGCGTCACTAATGATGTTGAAGAACGTGTAGGAAGTATTTTAGATGATTACCTGCTACCTCATCTTGGGCAGGATGAAGAGTTTAGGGATGATAAAGCAGATTTCTTGGCTAACATGATTAGAAATACTATTGCTTTAGGTAAAGGAGATATCACTACAGACGATATTGATCATTACGCTAATAAGAGGCTGAATCTTGCTGGAGAGCTATTAGAGATGCAGTTTAGATCTGTGTTCCTCGGTAAATGGGGATTAGTTGCAAGGATGAAATATAACTTCCAGAAGTCAGCGAAAAGAGGTAGACTTCCAAGCCTTCAGTCAACAATTGTTTCAGACACACTTTCAAAACAGATTATGGGTGCGATGGCAACAGGTAACTGGGTTGGAGGACGTACAGGCGTCTGCCAAACTTTGGAAAGGAACAACCGTATCAAAACACTTTCACATTTGAGAAATATTGTCTCCCCGCTTTCAAGCGACAGACAGCACTTCGAAGCAAGAGATCTGCATCCAACGCACTGGGGTCGTATATGCCCAATCAAAACACCTGAAGGTATGAACATTGGACTGAGAACCCATCTAGCGATGTCCGCAGACGTATCAACAGGAATGAACGAGATGGAGAAAAACGCACTGAAAAACACGCTTTCACAGGAAGGAATTGAGGTTGAATAAAAAAATGACAGATGTATTCCTAGACGGAGAAATACTAGGCGATATTGAATCGCCAGAAGAAATCAAAGAAAACCTTATCGAACAACGTAGAGATGGACTAATTGACAAAGAAGTAAGCATCTTCTACAGCAAAGACAAGAACGAATTACGGATCAATAGTGACGCAGGAAGGATTCTTAGGCCTGTAATAATAGTTGAAGATGGAGAACCTCTGGTTTCAGAGGAAGATATTGAACAATTAGAGAAGAATGAAATCACACTTCAAGACTTAGAAGAAGAAGGAAAAATCGAATTCATGGATGCAGAGGAAGAAGAAAATGCTTACGTAGCGATTGATAGAGAAGAAACTACAGAAGAGCACACACACCTAGAAATTGATCCCCAGATTATTAACGGTATTTCAGCTTCACTTACAGTCTTCCCAGAACATAACCGTGGAGACCGTGTAAACTTCGGAGCAAAGATGGCAGGACAAGGACTAGGCCTACCGAGTAGAGACTTCCACCAAAGATTCCCTACACGTTCAAACGTAATGAGCTACCCACAACAGCCTATAGTAGATACAAATACTTATGATACGCTTGTAGGCGACCACCCGATCGGTCAAAACATGGTAGTAGCCCTGGCTTCCTTCGATGGATACAACATCGAGGACGCAGTAATAATGAACAAGGCCTCAGTTGAGAGAGGCCTAGCAAGAACCACTTATATGAGAACTTATCAGACAGAAGCTCAGCGTTTCTGGGGAGGCCAGCAAGATAAAATTGGTATCCCAAACAAAGATGTTAGAGGATATAGACATGAAGAGGCCTATGTCCAATTGGATGAGGATGGAATCAT
>LKMQ01000020.1 GCA_001564145.1 Nanohaloarchaea archaeon B1-Br10_U2g29 | reverse complement strand
GTTTAAAAATCTCACCACTCGAGATATATTATACAGGAAGCCCAAGTAGCTCAGCAGGTAGAGCGCCACGCTGTTAAATTCCAAATACAGATACGTGGTGGTCCCAGGTTCGAGTCCTGGCTTGGGCGTACTTTATTCAACCTGAGTCTAGGCCCTTCTGTCAAGGACTTTTTAGACAATGATGCTTTTGATTTAATTTAAAAATATAACGCCGTTATATCAGGCCTTCTGATTTTGGATTATTTTTTAAGATTTCTCTGATTATTTCAAATGTATGAGGTTGGCGCTGGCTTCAGGTTTTACTTTGTCATTACTGTTAGGCCTGCTTTTCGCAGTTTTAGGCAGCATTTCTCTAGTTTACACTGATTTAAGTTTCTATGCCATTTTAGGGCTAGTCGTGTTGTTCAACTTTTTGATGTGGCTTGTAAGCCCGAAGATCAGCGACTTTACATATCGTTTTACCCATGGTCTTGAATGGATTACTTTAGAAGAGTTGCGAGATATTAGTCCTGCTTCTGCCGAAGTTATTGAGGAAGTTACTGATGAGTATGATTACAGTACTCCTAAGCTAGGGATTATCCGTGATTCGAATCCTCAGGCCTTTACTTATGGTAGCGGGCGTTGGAATAGCCGTATCGTTGTTACTGAAGGTATTTTTGAGTACTTGGATGATAATGAGGCCTCTTCTGTTTATGCACATGAATTAGGGCATATTACTAATCGGGACTTTATCATTATGACTGTTGCGAACACTGTTGTTCAAACATTGTTCTTGATTTATATTAATGCTCGTAGGCAGGCTATAAGAGCCCGTGATAGAAAAGGCGCAGCCTTTATTGGAGTAGCTGTAGCAGCTTATGTTTTCTACTTTATTGGAAAGTACTTAGTCTACTATCTTTCAAGGGTAAGAGAGTACTATGCTGACAAATTTGCATCAGAATGGACAGACCCTAACTACCTTTCATCTGCATTGATTAAGATATCGTACGGTATTTTGAATAGTCCTGACAACAAGGATTTAGTCCAGGCCACTGAATCTATGGGTATCATGGATTTAGAACAAGGTGAGGAGAAAGGAGCAGTTTACTACAATGCTTCAAACCTTGGTGACTGGGATGCGCTTGGGAAGGCTTTAATGTTTGATTTCAAGAATCCTTGGGCTTCGCTCCTTGAGCTTACTTCAACACATCCATTAACTGGAAAGAGAATCAAGGCAATGAACAAGTACACTGACCAGCCGTTTATAGACTTTGATAAACTACTGGAGAAGACAGAAGTAAGCAAGTCAAGGTTATACAAAGGCTTCTTCAAAGATCTTTCAGTCATAGGCGTGCCGAAAATAATGTTCTTCACATTTCCGTTGATTTATGGAGGCCTAGCATTGGCAAATGCTGTACCTGTTTCAATTGCAGTGTTCCTTGGAGGATGGGCTTTGATAGTAGGATTTGGAGCAGTAATGAAAGCAGTATACAGCTATCCAATGAGAGGCGGCTTCAGTAAATCAACGGTAATGGATTTACTTGGAAACATCTACTCTTCACCTGTAAAAGGTGAGAAGACCTCAGTTGAAGGAGAAATCATCGGCAGAGGTAACGCAGGATACTTTGCAGGATCCGACCTTAAAATAAAGGATTCAACCGGAATGATTCACTTAGGATATACCTCTCTATTCGGAAGGCTAGGAAACTTCTTCTTCGGATGGCGAAAAGCTGGCGACTACGTCGACCAAAAAATAACAATCAAAGGATGGTACTTCAGAGGCCTAGTACCAAGGATAGATATGCATGAACTAGGAGACAAAAGAAGTTACCCGAAGACATGGTCTTTAATTAAAGGAGTAATCTTGGTAGTTGTAGGCCTAGTTCTTGTCTCTGTAGGCCTGATTTAAGAAAAAAGAAAATATAGGATATATAGTCTCTTTTAGCTTTCGCAGACCTTACATTCCAGTGTATTACGGCTGAACTTCTGTGCAGCATTCACGCTCTTCTGATAGTAGAGACTCTTGACACCTTTTTCCCAAGCCTCAATGTATAATTTGTTGATATCTTTGATACTTACTTTATCTGGGTCAATCGAAATATTGATACTTTGTGCTTGGTCAATGTAGTCTTGTCTCTGTGCTGCTTGTCTGATTATAGCCATCTGTGAGATTTCTGAGAATGTTCTGAATACTTCCTTCTCTTTCTCTGAAAGAAATTCGAGGTGTTGGACGCTTCCATCCTTCTTCATGATGCTATCCCATACTTCTGCATTGTTTTTTCCTTTCTGTTCAAGGATTTCTTCAAGAAATCTGTTTTTCTGAGTTGATTTCAGTTTGGCACCATCCCTTACGAAGTAGTTAGCCTTCAAAGGTTCTACGCTCGGACTTACCTGTCCCAGTATAATGCTACTCGACTTGGTCGGAGCGACAGCCATCGTAGTGGTATTTCTACGACCATATCCTTCTAAGACTTCTGGCTCACCAAATTTATCAGCTAATTCTTCACTGGCTTCGTAACTTCTCTCTTTTATGGTCTTGAAAACATCCTTGTTCTTACCCATTGCTTCAATACTGTCAAATGGGATCATATTGCTTTGAAGATAGCTGTGCCACCCTAGTACACCAATGCCTATTGCTCTGTGTCTTTTCGCAAACTTGACAGGCCTCTCCATGAACTGTGTTCCTTCAGCCTTCTCAATAAACTCTTCCATCACGGCATCAAGGAAGTATGTTAATGTCTCTACCGCATCAGTATCTTTCCACTCATCGTAATGAAGAGCATTCATACTGGATAAACAACATACGAAGCTTTCATCTGAGCTAGCAGGCAAAGCAATCTCTGTGCACAAGTTAGAGGCATTTATCTGGTAGTCTTTATCTTTGTAGACTTGAGGCTTACCTTCATTCATATTTCCTCTAAAGATGATATAAGGAACCCCAATGTTGATACGGGTCTCTATAATTTTAGCCCATCTCTCCCTTTTCTGTTCATCTCCATCGATCATCTCTTCAAACCATTCATCACCAACAATCACACCATAGTAGATGTCTTGAATGGGATCTCCTTCTGTCTTAATGTTTAACCATTCTTCTAAGTCATCATGTTCTATATCTATGTATCCTGCGAACTGTCCTCTTCTTGTTTCTCCTTGGCTAATCACATTGATTGCTGTATCGAATAGTTCTGTGAAGCTGTAGCTGCCGTTGCTTTTTCCATTGTTGGTGATCGGTGCTCCTCTTGGTCTTAGTTCTCCAAAGTAACCGCTGGTTCCACCTCCAAGTTTAGTCATCTCTCCTACTTCAGCGTGAGTGAACAAGATGCTCTCCATGTTATCTTCTAAGTGGCTGCCGAAACAGCTTATTGGAAGTCCTCTATCAAGTCCGAAGTTGGCCCATATTGGGCTAGCTAAACTGTAGTAGCCTTTGCTCATGTAGTTGTAGAATTTGTCGGCGAATCCTTCTTCTCCTAGAATTTCTTCTGCATTTTCTGCAATCTGTCTTATTCTTTGTTTAGGTTCTACTCCTTCAAGTAAATATCCTTCTCTAAGGAACTCTTTGCTGTCTTCATTCAGCCAATAAAATGGTTTTTGATGTTGTTTATGTACTTGTTTAAGTTTCGTTTTAGTCTTAGTCATTAGAACATATCCTCCGCTGTTACGCTTTTGGTGTGCTTATTGTAAGTGGTAGATCTCTTGCTGAAAAAGTCGTTATCCTTAGTCATCATGATGTCTTCTTCAAACCAACGAGTTTCCTCAAGCAGCTCATCATCAGTCTCAAATACTGAATCTACATCTACTTTCTCTAAACTCTGATTAAACCTATTCTTGAGGAACTCATTGATGTACTTCCTAGGAAGGAACTCAAGCTCTCCCTCTTCGAATATCCAGTCCAATATATCCATTTCTGCTTCATAAGCCTGAATACAGGCCTCTTTTACTTCTTCTTCGAAATCTTGGTCGAAAAGCTCTGGGTTTTCTTCCTTAATTGTGTTTACCAGTTCTTGTCCGAATAGTCCGTGGATTTGTTCTTCTTTGCTAGTTGCTTCTACAGCGTTAGAAATACCTTTGAACTTTTTCTCGTATTTGTCAAAGCTTGACATTATCAAGAACTGGCTGAAAAGCGATACATGCTCAACAAAAGTACTGAATAGAAGGATACTCATAACATATTCTTCCTTGTCCTCGCCATCTGCTCCTTCAAGATACTCATCTAAGTACTCTATCCTATTTCTCATAGCAGGTACTTCTGTAACCTTTTCAAAGTCTTCTGTGATTCCTAAAATATCTAATAGATGGCTGTAAGCATCCATATGCCTTACCTCGCTCTCAGCAAACGTCATGCCAACGCTACCTAGCTCAGCCTTAGGCATTTGTTCATATATATCCGACCAGAATGTCTTGACTTGGACTTCTATCTGGGATATTGCCAACATAGTTTTTTTGATCACGCTTTTCTCCACTTGAGAAGTATCTACTTGAAAATCTTGGACATCTCCTTGAAAATTAAACTCTGTATGAACCCAGTAACTATTTCTAATTGCATCAGTGTAATCAAGAAATTCGTTATACTCATAGGGTTTCAAACTTGTCCTTTCCGAGAAAATATCTGTTCCGCTCATATCCACAAATTTCTTCCAGCTATTTTTATACCTAGTGGTTGTAATATCCTACACCCACTATATGTAGTGGTTTAAGTAGTTTTTTCATGTCAACCAAAAGTAACAAAATTCTCAAAATTTTACGAAATTATCTTGAATAATCTAAGTCTGATTCAGCAAAAAACATGACTTTAGATAAAGCTAAAAAAGAATTAGGAAGAAATTTAAGCCAGGTTTACTGCTTCTCTTATATCTTCCGCTCTTACTGTTACTCTGCCTTTGGATTCAGCTATCTTTACTGCTTTCTCTGTGATTTCTTTGCCTTTTTCTTCGAGATCTTTACTTAGTTATTCTGTTGCATCTCTTGAAACTCTTTTGTCCGTCTGCGTCTTCATTACTTCCTTCATCTTTGAAATTGAAAATTCCATTTCTGGTGACTCACCTCTAAATTTTTCTCTTGGGTTTTAATTTTAGAGGCAATAAAAAAAGATTGTGAAATGAAGCTTACCGCCTCTATATGCTTCAAAATAGCCAAAGAACCTTTATATAGGTACTATATACTTTTGGACAGTGAAAGCTTCACTGAGAAAGATATAATTCATTATTTAAGACTAAAAAACATATAGAGGCTTATTTATGGTTTAATCACTATTATTCTGTTTGAATGCTGCCGCTACAATAATTGGAAGAACCAGTGTAGCTTCTGCTTCAATCTGAGTGTAATTCTTAGACCTTTCTTTGATCTTACCCCAAGAAACAGCTTCTTTTGGAGGAGCACCAGAAAGACTTCCATCACCCTCCATACCTGTCGATATATAGACAGCGTAATCCGTCCCACCTCTAAACAAATTACTCATAATAGCCTGGTGCTTCGGAACACCATCGCCTACAGAGATAATCCCTGTTTTCTCAGCTTCTAAGGCCTCATGAATTAATTTATCCCAGTCATCTAAAATCTCAACACCAATTTCATTATCCTGCTCCTGACGATAATAAAACATGTAATCTCCAATCTCTGCATCAATCAAAGCCGGGCAGTAAACCGAAACATCATTTTCGTAGGCCCAGTAAAGAAACGAGTCCTTCTCCTCAAGATCGCCATCTTCACCAATTTTTCTACCTAGCTCTGATGCTACTTCAGTGGGAGACCTCATCTTTTCCTCAGCGAAAAACTCTGGGAAGAAGTTACTATTTAGCCACGATTCTAGCCAAACATAGTTATCCGACTCAACATAGATGTTCCCTAACCGGTTAATACCTCTATCCCGAAGCTCGGCCTCATCAGCATCCCACTCACCCATCTTGAAAGGCCTAGCAGTCTTAATCACATCCTCAGTATGGCTTCCAGAAGATGTTATAACAACGTCAACAAACTCCTCTCTCACCAAGTAAGTAATAACCTCTCTAAGACCTGAGCTAATAATATTAGAAGTAAACGTCAAGAAAATCTTGGCATCTTCATCCTGCATCTCCTTGACTAAATCAATAGCCTCTTTCAAATGAGAGGCCTGGAAACCCGTTGTTCCATAGGCCTCAAGCATATCTTCAAGGTTAAATTCTCCTCTGAAGTCGTATCCCTCGACTTTTTCTCCTTGATGGCCTCTTTTAGTTCCTGGGATTACATGTTCACGGGTTTGTTCTGTCATAACTGATTTTTATATTAAAATATTTTATAGCAGATCGTTACAAAACAAATATAAGATGTTGTCATCAAATAGTAACATATGAGGACTAGTTTTAATGGTTCGTCTCTCAGAAAAGGAGATATTATAACAGCTGATGACTATAACATAGAAATTGATACTTATCCTCATGAAATAGCTAAAAACTTTGAAAACACAAAAGATGCTCCAAAAAATAGTATCAGGTATCTGAACACCACCAGAAGACACATAATGGACGAAATACCTCATATAAATGCCGTAGCAAGAGCACTAGAAGAAGATCCTAATGAACTTGACGATAACAGATTAGAAGCCCAAGTTGAAGATGGGACGCTTAAAATGTCATCAGTCTGGGAAGGCGACTGGGAAGGAAGAAAAGCTGCAACCTGCCAAGAAAGAGCAATCACATTAAATCTACTTTACAAACAGCTAGGCCTAACCTCAAAATACCAACAAGGTCAAATAAAATTAGAAAATGGAATATGGTCTGAGCATGGTTGGACAACAGTAAAGACAGAACAAACAGAATATATATCAGATCCTTCTAAATCAGGAGACGGCGTAATACCTGTGAAAGATGGAGACAGATATTCACCAGGCAACATTATCATAGAATAAAGGCCTAGGTGTTTCTTAAATGTCACCTATTAATTCAATATTACTGGCCGAATAGCTCAGCCTGGGAGAGCGCTTCACTGAAGATGGAGTTGTCCCCGGTTCAAATCCGGGTTCGGCCACTACCGCTCATTTCTATCAGTCTTTTCTCCAATTCCAAAATCCAAGTAAATTAAAGCAAATATTAGCAAAGAACCTGAAATAACAGCTAGCTGTGTGACAAACCAGTTTGATAATCATAATACCGGACATAGATTAGAGCCAGGCATACAAAGCAAAGACCATAATGTTCAAAAATAAAACTTAGTCAATCTTCCATACTGTTTTACCAAATAATCTAATCTACCAAGGGTCGTGTTCGTAACCGTTTTCTTCTGCTCTTTCAATCATTTCTTCTTCCGAGGCCTCTTCAACCGGAGCCATCTGCCAGTCTTCAAAGTCGTCATTGAATTTTCTAGTGGCTTCTGCTTCTTCTTTGCTCATAACTGATACATTAGCAGTGTCATCGTCGTAGAGTTCGATTATCCAGTAGTTGTCTTGCTCCCCCATCGTTAGTTCACATTGATTACTTGGAAACCTGTTCTTTTATTTACTGTTACATCTTATCTAAAGGCTCGATTCCCAATAGTTCTAGACCTTGATCTGTAACTTCCACGAACATTCTAACTAGCTTCAGTCTCTGGCTTTCTTTCTCCGAACCTAAGACCTCGCATTCATGGTAGAACGTATTGAAATCTTCACACAGTGTAGAAAGGTAGTTAGCGATTTTTGCTGGCTCTCTCTGATCCGCAGCTGATTCAACTTTCTCAGGAAACTCTGCTAACTTTTTCAACAGTTCATATTCTTCGTCCTCAAACTCTGAACCGAGTTCACCATTATTTGAGGCCTTTCGTAGAATACTTTTTGCTCTAACATTAGAATACTGGAGATAAGGACCTGAGTCTCCTTTGAATGAGATCGCAGTATCCCAGTTGAACTCCATATCTTTTTTCCGGGAGATCGCAAGATTCCTGTACTTTACAGCGCCAATACCTATAGCCTCAGCGTTTTCCAACTGACGATCCATCTCATTCTGTGCTTTTTCCTCAGCCATTTTAATTGCTTTCTTAAAAATTTCCGACTGTTCAATTATCAGGCCTCTCCGTGTTGACATACTACCTTCAGGAAGATTAAGCATACCATAAGAGATATGCTCCGCTCCAGAAGAATCAATCCCCATTTCTTCCGCAATCTTGAATAGTTGTTTGAAGTGGAGTTCTTGTTCTGAAGCAACTACATACAAGTTGTAGTCATAACCTTCATTGTTCCTCTTCTTCAAATTGTATAGGTCTCTTGTCAAGTAGAGCGTGGACCCATCCTCTTTCAGAATGACGGCTCCAGGTAATTCTTCATCTTCAAATTCGTAGAAAACTGATCCATCCTCATCCGGCTTTATTTTACCTTCTTCAACCCAACTCTCAACCAGTTCACGACTTTTTTCGTAAACTTTGGATTCCCCGGTTATTCTATCAAACTTGATGTTCAACCGGTTATACTCATCTTTATGATATTCAAGAGTGGCTTCACGGAACTTCTCCCAAAGTCTTACTGCTTCTTCATCCCCTTCTTCTATCTTTTTAGCCCATTCACGAGCCTCTTCCTCAATTTCAGGGCTTTCCTCAGCCATTTCATGGAACTTGACATAGATATCAAGCATGTACTCGATCGGTGCTTCTTCAAAATTCTTGTCCGACTCAATATTTTTGTGTCCCCAGATTACTTTCCCAAACTGAGTGCCTAAATCACCTATATAATTCTCAGCTGTAACATCAAAACCTGCAAAACTTAGGATTCTACGAAGAGAATCGCCTAAAACATTATTACGTAGGTGTCCAACGTTCATCGGTTTAGCAATGTTCGGTGAAGAAAACTCTACTAGGACTGATCCCTCTTTCTGATTCACTCCAAAGGAATCGGAACCTAATTCAGTATCAATTCTTTCTGCATACTTCTCTCTATTCATGTGAAAGTTCAGATATCCTGGGCCTGCAACCTCCATAGAATCAATCAGTTCAGATTCAATATTGTCAGCCAGTTCTTCTGCAATCTCTCTTGGATTCCTTCCTAATTCTGAACTTGCAGCCATGCAAGGGTATGCGAAATCCGCATGCCTGTCAGGCCTTTCAATATCATTCTCTTCTACTTCTAAATTGATTCCCTGTTCGACAAGTCTTGCAAGTTCAGCCTTTATAGCCATAAAACAGTTATAGACACACAATATTCAAAAATTAAAGGCTTTCAACAAGTTCACGTAAAATCTTTCTTGAGGCCTCAACAGTCTTACCTTCAGTATCTAGACATGGTGCAACCTCAACTATATCGCTATGTTCGGGTTCGACCTCTCTGACAACTTCAAGAACCTGTTCAAGATCCAGTTTTCCATCCGGATATCCTGTGCCAGGAGCCACTTCAGCTCTCAACACGTCTATATCGATGGAAAGATATGCCTCGCCTTCAAAGTCCTGCAAAAAACAATCCAATTCTTCAGGCCTGTAAAAATTGAACTCATTCTCTTCCAGAAAATCCTCTTCATCGTGATCTATCTCCGTGATTCCGACAAAATATATTTCCTTAGGATCAAAGAGGTCTTCCTCAACCATCTGCCTAACAATAACATCGTGAGAATTGTGATCCTGAACTTTCTCCTTAACGTCAAGATGGGAATCAAGCCACACCAGCTTCAATTCTGGATTTGATTCTTTCAAGGCCTTAACTACAGGATAACTAACAGAATGATCTCCTCCAATAGAAATTATCGGTTTACTGTACTCAGCCAGCTCCAAGGTATTTTCTAAAATCCTAGAATGAGTTTCTGCCAGGTCAAATTCATTGGGGAAGACTTCATCGACAATCACAGGCCTTTCAAATTCCAGACCTTCCAGAATTCTGTCAGGTGCGTCTAAAGTTCCTTTCCTGGGGTTGCGGTGTATTCCCATATCGGAAGGAAGTTTCTGGATAATTATCTTTGCATCTTGAGGAGAGTTTACTGTATTCATGTTAGAAGTAGATTTACTGAGATTTATGTAAAGTTCGGACCCGAAGGGATTTGAACCCTTGACAGCTCGGTTAGAAGCCGAGTGCTCTGTCCAGGCTGAGCTACGGGCCCTTAAAATTTAACTAAGGAATGACACAGGAAAAGAACCGGAAGTCTTAGATAAATCCTGCGTTCAGTGCAATACCCATCACTGCTACAAGTACACCTATTACTATCACAATTTTAGGATCAACCTCTATACCTGTATCTTCTTCGTAATACTGTACAAGGCCTCCCATGCTTGATGGCATTGCGCCACCTTCTTTCTGCGCCATATCTCAAATTACGCGGGGAAATTTGATAAAAGGTTACTCTACTTAGCCCTGAAAATAAAGGAAAAAACTGAAGACATTCTACAAATAGATAGAAGATCTCTGTTAGCTCATTAAACTTTGAGAAAAAATTTTGTAACAAGTTTTCCTATTTTTGTTTGAAAGATGTGTAGGATTCGACCAAATTGGTTCTTTTTTCGCTTCTTGAACGTTAGAGCTCAAGCCGGATGCCTTCCAAAAATATCCGTGAACTCCACTCTTAGTAGTGGTCGGCTGAAATCCTCGTTGCCTTGGATCTTACACCGCCACTCTATCACCCCATCTTGTATGGGCGTGGAAGCAGTCTCTTTTTGAGGAGTCTTTCGAGCTTAGATGCTTTCAGCTCTTACAACTGTGAGGCGTAGCTACTCTGCAACACCCTTCCGGATGACAGATACACCAGAGGCCTCATTTCGGGGTTCCTTTCGTACTGTCCGAAATTTCCTCTCAGACCACAAAAACACTCCTGGCAGATAGCAACAGATCTGGCTCACGCCGATCTAAACCCAGCTCACGATCCGTTTTAATAGGTGAACACCCTCACCCTTGGCTGCTGTTGCACAGCCAGGATACGGAGAGCCGAC
>LKMQ01000019.1 GCA_001564145.1 Nanohaloarchaea archaeon B1-Br10_U2g29 | reverse complement strand
CCTTTCCATAGTACATTACCAGACATATTGATTCTTGCTGCCTCGTTTCCTCCGGCATTGTAGCCTACTTTGAAATCAAAATTGATTCTGGCAACTTTGTCGTCGAATGCATTTACTGTGACTTCCTCTACGTCTGTGATTTTAGGAGTATAATTAACCTGAAGATTCCCTTTGGCACTTCCTTCTTTAGAAGCATCCAAGGAATCTATGTTAAATCCAACTATCATAAACAGTAAATTAACATAAAACACTTTATTATTAACCATATAATGATTCTATATGGTAAGTCGTAAAGAACAAGTAATGATGATGGGAGGAGGCCTAATGGTTGCAATAGGATTCATGTTCATGGGTGCAGCAAGCCTCTCAGGCCTAACACCGGATGGCCAACCGGATAGAGGCCAGCAAGAAGAAATTAATGCTGAATTACCTGACTCAACTTACTCAGAGACAGGCTATGGCATGGGAATCAATGAACAAAGCCAGTTAAGCTTTCAGAACCAGGTAGTCTTTGTAAATATAATTTACGAGGATGAAAGACCTGAACTAGAGTTCATGAGAAGTATAGAAGAAGAGTTTGATGGCAGAGTTTACATTAATTATGAAGAATCATCTGAATCAGCGTTCTTGACACAAGCTCAGAATGCAGGAGTAATGCCGGATCAGTTAGACTTCCCAGAAATTATAGTTGTTGGGGACCAACCTACAGAACTGGGGCCATTCATTGACAGAGCCCAGGCAGATGAGGACTCAGTTAGAGAAACGATCTGCAATGGAATGAGGGACGTCGGCAGTGCAGCAGCACTCTGCTTCTAAATTTTTATTCTCCTATTTTTAGAGGTCAAAGGCCTTAGCAAAACCTTCATCTCCCTGAATATTACTTGAATAATCTTCTAACTCTTCCATTGCTAAACCCTCTTCCGAAGCACTCACAGCACCCTTCTCCCCAATTAAAGTAACAGTTGTATTGTACTGAGAAGAGTACTGCTGAGCCAATTGAATTAACAGCCCTACATTGTTTGTAGGTACTTTTTCATGAACTCTTCCTTCAGAGGCCCTCTCCCCAATTTTTTCCTCTATCTGGTCTTCTAAGCGGTCTACGTTTTTCTTCAAATCCTTCTTTTTATCATACAGATTTTGACATGATTCAATAATACTTCTTTCTGAACTTTCCTCCATCTCCACTTCTTCATTGAGAAACTCTTCAAGATCTTTAATCTGTGACTCAAGTTCTTCAACCTCTTCCCTGAATTTTTTCAAGGTATTTGGCAGCTGCTCAACCTCTACTCTATAAATTTCTGACATTTCTTCAAGTACAGGCCTTAGCTCTCTAGCAGTATCTGTATCAAGGATTTCACAGCATTCGTCTAATATTTCGCTCATTCTCTCTATATGCTGTTCAGCAGCAGCTCCGGCTTTGTATTCAAGCCTGACCACTCCATCCTGAATCCTATTTACATCTGTGATGTAGAATTCCTCTGCATTTCCTGTTGATAGCAGATGTGTTCCTCCACAGGCCTCTATATCAATATCTTCTATTTCAATCAGTCTGATTACATTTCCTGGAGGTGCGCCTCCTTGATATATTCTGAAGCCATATTTCTGCTCGGCTTGGGATTTAGCTAGTTCTTTCACGTTGATGTCGTTATCATTCTTTATTATTTCGCGTACTGAGGTCTCTATCTTTCTGACTGTTTCTTTTTCTGGTTTCTCGTAATGTGTAATGTCGAGCCTTCCTTTTTCCAAGTCTTTTTTGGCTCCGGCTTGGTAGATATGTTCGCCGAGTTCTTCACGTGCTGCAGCGTTCACCATGTGCGTCACTGAATGGTGCTGAGTCAGCTGTTTCCGTTTCTCGCCGTTGACCACGCCTTTCACACGCTTCCCTTCGCTAAGTTCGTGTTCTGGTACGTAGTGGAGTACTACTCCTGACTGTTTCTGGACATCTTCTACTTGGAAGCCATTAATTTTTCCAACATCAGGCATTTGGCCTCCGCCTTGAGGATAAAACATAGTCCTATCTAAGATAACCCAATTTTCGTCAATTATTGCCTCTACAGAGGCCTTAAAATTGAAATGCTCAACTTCTCCATCATTAAGATATGGTTCTCTCCGATTGTAGTACATTTTTTCGGTTTTTTCAAGGCCTTCAACGTCGAAATCAGCTTTTACTTCTGTAACTGCTTCATCTTCCTCGCTTATATGAGTGTAGAAATCTTCTGGAACTTCAAACCCGTGTTCCTCCATCATTTCAGGGCTGACACCATGGCTCTCATATAGTTCAATCATTTCGCTGAGGGAAGGTCTCTCATCAATATCCTCAAGTCTTTCAATAGCCTTTTTACGAGCTTTATCATATTTTTTCTTTTCGACTTCTAGGATTTCCTGTATAGAGTCTATTGATTCTAGAAGTTCTGGAAACATTGGTTCTAGTTCTTCTGCGTTCCATTTAGCTACTTCTCCCATTTTCAAGTCCCAGTCGTATTTTTTGATGAAGTCTTGAGCTCTTCTGTAAATCATTCTCAAGTTGTGGCCTCCACCGGTATTACTTGGGATCTTACCGTCTGCTAACGCAAAGTTCAATGCTCTGGAATGCTCTGCAATTGAGTTAAGTGCTGCAGCAGGCTTAATCTCATTTTTTAAATCCTCAACATCTTCGCTGATTCTTTCAGCTATTTCCTCCCATTTCTCATCAATGTCTTCGACTTCGTCAATATTCAGTTCCGAGCTGTGCGGAAGGAATTTCTCCCACATTTCTTGGTCTACTTCAAGGCCTGTCCGTTCTTTCATTTTCTCGATAGTTTCAGGCATTACAGATTCATAGCTTGTCTCTGTACCTTTTGAAATCCAGGTGATTCTTTCGTGGCCCATACCCATATCAAGGACTTTCAGATCTAACTCTTCGTAGCCTTCGGGGGTCTGTTTGTAAAACATGTAGACTTGGTTAAACAGTTCTAAACCATCTACGAAGAACTCCATGCATGCTCCAAGGTTTCCTCCTCCACCCCAGCTATCTTCATGTAAAATCAGTTTTTCCTTTGAAATACCTAAGGCCTGAGTCGTGAACTCGAACATGTCTCTGAAGTAACGGTCCTGATCATATTTTTCAGGAGGCTGGAAGCATGTCTGCCCAATCATTGTAAAGTTAGTATAATGTCTGCCCGTAATTCCCACGTTTTCAACGTCATTGAAACGCAGACTTGGTTGCGGTATAATTAATTCATCTGCTGGAGGTTTTGCCTCACCAGAAACAACGTAAGGCTGGAAACAGTAAATACTTGCGCCTGTAAACTCTACGTCATCTCTCCAACGAGCCACAACAGGGTAACGGTCAATCGATTTGTAGCTTCTTTTTTCCATAAAGGCCTCGAATAGCTTCCAAGATTCTGTATGGGAAAGTTCTTGTTTTGTTGGAGAATCATTGATGAAAGTGTATCCATCACCGCATTCTGGCTCTCCACATATTTCTCTACCTTTATTGTGGCTCCAGAAATACAGGCCACATTCCTTGCACTGTCCCCGACTGAACCCTTTCTCTTTCAGTACATCTGTAGCAAAGAATTTTTCAGGGTTATTGCTTGCCTCTTCCTTAATTTCTCTTTTTAATTTGTCGAGCCCTTTCATAGAGAAATTTGCGTAGAGAATTTTTTTATCAGTGAAAAAATTGTAAGAAAAAATTTGGGTTTAGAATCTTCTGTAGCAGATAAAGGCTCCAATAAGTGTTATTATTGAAGCTAGTTGTCCTCCTATTAGAAGAACTATTATGCTTCCAATGATGATGTACAGGAATGAATCTTTCTTTAGATCTTCATTTCTATGGTGGAAGTATAAGTAAGCTGCAATAGCTAGAGAAAGTATTAGTCCTATTGCTGCTTGAATCATCCACTGTGTCTCGCTTACCTGTATTGGGCTGCTTTCCATCCAATAATCATATAGGAAGAAATCTGTTCCTGCCTCAGCTATACTCAGTAAAGCTCCTGCAAAAGCAATATGATAAGGCGTTTTGATATTTGGATCGGTAGTCATGATTCAATAGGCATTTAGGCGTTATGTCACTTAAAACTTTCCAAATTTACATTTCTAAAATAAAGAAAGAAAAATTAGGATCTGGGAAGCTTTTAGAACATGCTTCCTAGGCCTTCGGCAGCGTCTTCTTCAGAGGTATCTTCTTCCTCTTCTTCCTCTTCAGCTTCGTCTTCCTCTTCTTCGTTTGCTGAGTCTCCGGAAGGTGCTGCGGATGCTCCGCCTGCTGCGACTGCTGTCTCCATTGCTTCTTCAATGTCGACGTCTTCGAGTGCTGCTACTAATGCTTTGATTTCTGAATCTTCTACGTCTAGGTCTGCTGCGTCTACAATGCTTTCTAGGTTGTCTTCGTTAACTTCTTTTCCTGCTTCGTGCAGGGTTAGTGCTGCGTAAATTAATTCCATTTTGTATTCACCTTACTCTAGCATTAAGGCCTTAATAATAAAAAGAGAAAGCACATACTTGAATATAGAGATGAAGTTTTCCGAGCTAAAAGAAGTTAGAGTCAAACTAGATAAAAAAGGGACCGAAGAATTCTGGAAAGTGATAAACGAATTCGGAGGCGTAAAACAGTTTTCAAAGGCATTCAATACTTCTTCAAGTAAAATGTATAACTGGAAATCCAAAAACTCTTACCTTCCAATTGAACTAGTCAAAAAAGTATTTGGCAACGAAGGATCAGCCTACGTGGAAGCCTACAAAGGAGAAGGCCGAAGTAAACCTGTGAAAAACCCTGTATTCCCAATACCAGAAAATAACGAACTATTAACAAGAATAAAGTATTCTGTAACTGTTAACAACAAAGGGATACCGCTCTACCAAACTACAGAAAAAGAACTAATTGAAAGATTTCAACAACTACTCACAGAATTAGGACAGGTCGCCTACAAAGTTTATGAAAGAGACATCTACGAACTAAGATATCCAAAATACTTGCATGAAATACTAATCCAAATAGAATTTGAAGAAAATATCAACGCAAAAGTAGATGAAATAGGCACTATAGAAAATAAAGTAACTGTAGAAAATGAAGAAATAAACCCAGAGAGAATTAACAAGCTTTACAACAAAGAAAAACGAATGAAATTAGCCTTACTGAAACAAGACAATAAAGAAATAGCAAAAATAATGTCAGAAGAAAAGGAAAAAGTTAGAAAGGCCTTAGAACAGGCCTAAACTTTGTTTTACTCTTCTTCCTTTTCTTCAGATTCATCAGAATCTTCGTCTGATTCTTCTTCAGTTTCTTCTTCTGAGTCTTCAGACGCATCTAAATCAACTGAATCAAGGTCAATCTGTGAATTCAAGCCTTTTGCACTGCTTGATGCATAAGCAAGAATCTCTTCGATTGTCTCTTCTGTTGGGATTCCTTCACTAATTGAAAGATTCTTAGCCTTCCTTGCTGCTTCTCCAACAATTGTGCCTGCTGTTCTTTCATTGACAACTCCTGCATTGACTGCAAGATTGAATGCGAGCCCTGCTGCAGATTCAACGTCAGATCTGTACTGTTCTTCATCAATATCAAGCTGCTCTGATGTGAAGATTTCTCCATCGCTGAAAGCTATATCTAAGTCAAGCCCGATTTCCAATGGTTCCAAACCTAACTGATTTAGGATTTCTGCATCGTCACGTGTAATGGTGTCTCCCTTCTCAACCATTACTGATGACTTGTTAACATGAATGGTTCCATCATCTACCTGTACCTGTGCTCCTGTTTGCTGAAGCTTACCAAGCATCGGTCCTGGACCGATTCCAGTGTCTCCTTCAGGTACTTCAATATCTCTAGGAGCTATTTCTCCTCCTTGAGCTGCAGCTGAAGTCTTGTTCTTCTTGATTAAACTGAATAACTGGAAAGGATCCTTATCTGAGAAAATGAATGCTGGCTGAATAGCTTCGTTCTCATTAAGGCTTTCAATATCCTCTTTTTCAGCTTGATCAATAGCGATATCCATCAAACTTTTTCTACTCATTTTGATGTCTGCGAAGGCCTTCATCTCCTTCTTCATCTGCTGAAGCTGTCTGGATGGAAGGCTCTGCATGTCAAGGATTCCAACTACAGGGTAGTCTTCAATCTTTTCTTTGAATTCTTGGACTTTTTCTTCTTTTTGACTACGGGTCATGTTCTTCGGCTTTGGCTGAACCATCACTGGTTCACCTCCGCTGGACTACCCATAGTAGTCTTTAACAGAACAGATTTGATGTTGTTGTCTCCCTGAGGAAGGTTATCTACTACAAAGTCGTAGATTGCTTCCGCGTTAGAAGTTACCTCGTCTTCATCCTGTTCTTCATTTCCGACCTTTACTTGCATTAATGGGTCTTCTCTAAGTCTCAGAGTAACTGTATTTCTGAATGACTCAATTTTGTCTGTTGGATCGCTTCCTGGAGGCATTGGATCAGGCATCATGTTACGTGGACCGAAAATCTGTCCGAGCTGTTGACCGATCTTAGGCATCATAGGCGCCTCAGCAATCAGGAATGAGAACTCATCTGCAAGCTTCCTAGCCTGATCAGGGTTGTCGTACATCTCCTCAAGCTCGCTTTTACTGATCGTTCTATCAGCGTTCTCAGCATTGTTGACAATTGATTCTCCAATCACTGCAATTTTCACATCTTCGTCTGCCTGGTAAGGAAGTTTAAAGTCCTCGTTGAAACGATTGTTAGGATCGCTTAAATCCAGGTCTCTGAAGTTAATGATTAAATCGATGCTTTCTGTAAAGTTTCTATCTTCGCTGTTTTCTACGGCTTCTTCAAGTGATTCTTTGAATGTCATTACTGGATTCCCTCCTCTTCTTCAAGTTCATCATCATACTTGCCTTCATCAATCTCCTGCTGAACTTCGTAGGCATCTTTTCCATCAATAGTTACACCCATTGCCTGGGCAGAACCAATGATTTCCTTAACACATCCACGAAGATCCATACCTAATAGGTCGGTAGACTTCATTCTTGCGACCAGGCAGGCCTGGCTGAAGCTCATATCAGCAACTTTGTTCAGGTTAGGTTCGCCGGATCCTGTCTCGAATCCTACGACATCCTTAATTAGAGCTGCTGCTGGAGGCTTTCCGACTTCAACTGTGAAGTCTCCGGTTTCCTCATCGACTTCTACGTCGACAGGTACTTCCATACCATCAAAGTCTTTGGTTTTGTCATTAATTGCTTGAACTACCTCTCCCACATCCGCGGGTAAAGGTCCTAGTTCGGGTCCTAGCGGAGGACCAGCTGAAGCTGATCCGCCTTCTACCAGTGTACTCACGGTAGTCTTGTCTCCCATTTTTAATTTGTCACCTTTGTAATATAGATTAAGTTATAATTTTTTAGGCCTTTTTACGAACCATATCAGCATCTACAGTTGTTGGAATAGGTACTGCAGCGTCAATAAGCTCAATAGTTACTTCACGGTTCGTATCGTCGACTCTCTTGATTTTTGCATCCTCTCCTTTGAAAGGTCCTCCAATAACCTCTACTTCATCGCCTTCCTCAATCTTGATATCTTCCTGTTCTTCGCTGAGGTATTTCTCGATTTCATCTAGGCCTACTTCTTGGTCGATTACTCCTCTAGCATTTCTTATCTCTGAAGTCAAGTCTTTGATGTCCTGCTCTTTTCCTTCAATGAAGATATATCCTTTCAGGTCGTCAGGCGCCAAAACAGCCTTGATATCAAAGTTGTTAGCCTTAATTTTGCTTCGCATTGCTTTTACAGCTGTTTTTTCTCTTCCACGAGTTGTTCGGACTGTTAAAATCATTTTATTTTATGCACCTGTTTTTTTTAGAGTAGTTGGGCTACGAAGAAGAACATAAAACCTATTAATCCTATTAGCAGTATGCCTATTCCTGTGATTTTCAAAGACATTTCGTACTCGTCTCTTCCCGGCTTCTCTGCGATCTTAAGAACTCGCATATACTCTCTGAACTTTCCTTTTACTGTTCTCTTTGTATTCACAAGTTCTTTCTTGATGTCCATTTTTAAGTTCTACCTCGTAAACACTTCAAATTTTTTCCTTGAGAAGAACGACTGGCCGAAAAATAATTTTTTCTTTGAAGTCGCTCTTCCACCTCGTCTGAAGTGGTAAACGTAACGAGCTAAAAAGTAAAGGCCTCACAAATTTTAAAAAGGCTTCAATCAGATGTTGGGACAGTCCTCGATTTCATCTTCCCATTGAGAATCATCAGGATCTATACGCCCAGCATCGATCTCGCTTTCTAAAAAGCCACACGTAGCTCCTTCTTGAGTATCATCTGCGTCAGACATTACTCCTTCAAGACTTTCAGAACCGATGAACAGAACTATTCCTGCCAAAGCAATTGCAACTGCCGCAGCAATCACAACCCAGAAAACATTATCCATGTAATTTTACTACTCCTTCTCTTGATTCTTTTATGTGAATTTTGTCGTGATGATCTTCTAGATAGTAATAGCTATAGCTGTTTATGTCAACCCACTCATCGGGATCTTCGGTTCGAATATCTTCGGAATCTGAGAAAACGTTTTCAAGAGAATCTGTTCCTATAAAAAGCAGGATTCCGGCTAATGCGATAAAAACTGCTGCTGCCAGAACAATGTAGATCACGTTATCCATTAATAGAAAATAAGGAAAAGAGGTATATTAAATGTAAGGCCTCTAGATGAACTCTACTCCTAACTCCTTCTCAATTTCTTCCTCGTATTCGTCGCTTCGAGTGTTGTCAGGCCCGTAAATCTGAGGGCTGTCGACTCCTGTTACAATGATCATTGACTGGAGTGTGTTGTCCATATCTTCTCTTACTTGTGCTCCCCAGATAATTTTTGCATTTTCATTTAGTTTTCCTGATACTGTGTTCACAACTTCCTGTGCTTCGTTGAGGGAGAGCGAGGTGCCTCCTGTTACGTTTACCAGTGCGCCTTTACCGCCGTCAATATCTACGTCAAGTAATGGGTTGCTTAAGGCCTTTGTTACTGCTTCGCTTGCTCTTGAGTCTGTATCGGATTGGCCCATTCCGATCATCGCGATTCCTCCTTCTCCCATCACAGCTCTAATGTCTGCGAAGTCAAGGTTGACGAGGCCTGGCTTTGTTACAAGTTCTGTTACTCCTTTGACTGCGTTTACTAGGATTTCGTCTGCGATCTTGAATGCTGTGTTCAAGGATACGTCTGGAACGATTTCCAGTAGCTTATCGTTTGGAATTACAATTAATGTGTCTACAACTTCTTCAAGTCTTTCGAGTCCGTACTCTGCGTTTTTCTGCCGGCTCTGTCCTTCCATTTCGAACGGAAGCGTTACGATCCCCACTGTGAGTGCGCCTTCTTTTTTGGCTTGCTCTGCGATTACAGGTGCTGATCCGGTCCCTGTTCCTCCTCCGAGGCCACATGTGATGAAGACCATGTCTGCGCCTGATACTGATTCCTTAACCTTCTGCTGGCTTTCTTTTGCGGATTCTTCTCCAACCTTTGGATCTGCTCCTGCTCCGAGGCCTTGTGTAAGTTCTTTACCAATCAGTACTTTGTGATCGGCGTTTGCGTATAGAAGGTCCTGTGCGTCGGTGTTCATTGCGATTGTTTCGCATCCTTCGATTCCGACATCTACAAGCCTGGATATAGTATTGTTTCCTGCGCCGCCTGAACCGATTACCTTAATATCGGCTTTGCGTTCTTTGATAAGCTCTTCCAGCTCATCGTCTATAGCATGGCTTTTGTCTCTGTTTTGCGGCATTCCATTAGAATTATTCTTTACCTGTTCAATCTGATCTTCCATTATTCAATAGACCCCTTCTTTATTCATCAATCAGTCCTCAAACTATTTAAAAATGGCGCGGATCCAGCTAATTCCACTCATCTTCAAGCAATCCATAAATCTCAGTGTCCCAGAATTTACCATCATCAAAGTAATCTTCTCTCTGAGTACCTTCATGAGTAAAACCTAGCTTCTCCCAGACAGATTTGGACTTTTCATTCTTCTGGAAAACTCTAGCGTGGATCCTATGAAGCCTTTCACGATTAAAGCCGTGTTCAATCAGAAGTTCTGAGGCCTCGGTTCCAAACCCTTTACCATGGTGTTCAGGGCTTATCCAGATACCTATTTCGGCCACGCCTTCAGACTTAGGTTCTAAAGAAATGATCCCAACCATATCAGATTCTCCTTTTCTAGTTATGGCTAGATGAGTGCCTTCATCACTACTTACAACTTCTTCAAAGAAATCTTTCTCCTGATCCAAGTTTGCAGGACCTCTATGGCCAATATTTTTCCTGATCTCGGGTCTATTAATATTATCTCTTAAGAACTCGATATCTTCCTCTTCAATAGTCCTTAGATCTACATTATCTCCTTCAAGAAAAACTGCTCCAGCCATAATTAAATGTGAGAAAGAGAGAAATAAAAGAATGGAGGCCTTTATTCGTCAAACTCTACTTCTTCAAACTCAGTGTGTTCGAGAATTTCTTCCGAAAGCCGGTCTTTAAACTCATCACTTAAACTGTGAGAATGACCATCGTGTTCGTGTTTATGGACAACAGTTACTGTATCTCCTTCAAACTCTAGACTCCCATGACCTAGTCTATGGTCAACTATTCCTTGCGCAATCTCTTCATCATCTTCAACTTTGCTGACAATCTTTACCCAGTATTCAAGATCTTTGCCAGCTAAAGGATGGTTGAAGTCGACTCTTACACGGCCTGAACCTTTGGAAACAACTTTACCTCTTCTTCCACCAACCATGATGTCCTCGCCTTGCCTAACCCGTACATTTTGCTCTTCGAAAGCGCTTTCAGGGAAAGTCTCAATATTGTCGCTATCTCTTTTCCCATAGGCTTCTTCAGCTTCAATTTCAAGCTCTTTTTCCTCGCCTACTTCCATATCCATCAGTGCATCTTCCAAGCCCGGGATGATATAATTCTCGCCCAATAGAACTTTCATCGGTTCTAATTCAATATTTGAAGTGTCTAGGCCTGCTTCCTCTGCTTTTTCTTGTACTGTGAGGTCGAAGATTTCTCCATCGGTTTTTCCTACGTAATCTATTTCGATCATTTCTCCTGTTTCCATACCGGGTTTTGAGGCCTGAAGGGTTAAAAGCATTCAAGGTCTGCAAATATTGTATGAGT
>LKMQ01000005.1 GCA_001564145.1 Nanohaloarchaea archaeon B1-Br10_U2g29 | reverse complement strand
TTCTTCAATAACTTTTGCTCTGTCTTTGTCGAACTGTTCGAACTGGAGGTGGCAGTGTGAGTCTATCATCTTTTTTCTTTGTTCAGTTTTGATCCTGTTGCGCCGGTCTGTCCCATATACTTTGTATCTTCTTTGTCGCCGTAAGGTTTCTCAGCCTTGGAGGTCATTGTTTCGAATACTAGCTGGCATACTCGGTCTTCTGGATAGATTTTAACTGGTGCATTACCTAAATTCTGTATTTCCAGTGTGATATCTCCTTCAAAACCAGGATCTACAAATCCTGCTGTTGCATGAACTATGATTCCTAGACGGCCATAACTTGAACGTCCTTCAACGCGTGCAACCAATTCGTCTGGGACATTAATATGTTCTAAAGTACTGCCGAGAATGAACTCTCCAGGATGGATGACAACTCCTTCATCAGGTCTGTGAGTTTCCTTAGTGATGTAATCTTCATAGCTGCTCATATCTTGGGCATCAATCAGTTCCAGTTTTCTTGTGTTTAAAACGCCGAATTCGTATCCTAGCCTCAAATCAAATGATGAAGGCCCTAACTGTAGATCTAAATCTAATTCTTTTTCTTCGCAGTAAATAGCATTTTTATCTTGGATTAGTTTTTTTAGATCTTTATCGGAAAGAATTGCCATACATAGTATTATTCAGAAATCAGTCTTTTATTCCTAACAGGTTAATTGTAATGTAAAATGAAAGGAAGAACCTTGGTAATATTTTTAGTCTTATTCAGTTCATTTGCCGCTGGCTCTGTCTTACATGAAGTAGAGATGGACAGCAATGAGGTAAATTTTAATACTACTTTAGAACTTTCAGCCGAGGATCCCGTAAATTCTTGGAATGTGAACTATAGACTACCTGACAACATTCAAGTAGATTATGTGGAAGATTCTTACGGAGAAATAAGTGATTACAGTTTTGATGGGGAAAGAATAAGTTTAGAAACCAATTCGGGAAATTCGAGGACTAGTGAATACGTTAAAATCCATTATAGTTCTAATAAATTTGCTGAAATAATAGGAGCAGACCTTTATTCTAGAGAGTTTAACTTCGCAGGATATACTGATCAAGAGAGTTCTGGAAGAATTGAAGCTGAGAATATTATCTCTGGCAGAACTAGTTACGGATTTAATACGTCTTACGGAGATTCTATGAATTTTACAGGTCAAGGCCCTGTTAGAGCTACAGTTAACTTTGGTAATGGTACCCAGACAAGTTATTATAGTTTTTTCGGTCAAGATCATAGTGATATTGATTTGGAGAGGCTGGATAATGCCTACGAACTTGCTTTAGGAACTGTAAGGTATCAGCAGAGTTTTGATAAGTTCCCCGTAGTTGTTGATAGTGATTATAGCGGTCAGGAATGGTCTGCTGGCGAATATTTCCAAGGTAGAATTATTTTAAGGCCTGAAGAGGAGCTGCTCCTGGTCTTGGCTCATGAGGCTGTTCACGGACTAAATGATAGATTGCTGTCTTGGGATAATACTGATAGTGCTTGGTTTGATGAGGGTGTAGCAAAGCACGTAGAGGATTTAGCAAGAGTTAAAATAGATGGAAGAGGTAGGACTTCCGAATTGTTTGGAGAGGAAGTTCAGTACAGGGAAGGAGGATATATCTATACTTTACCTCCTCGTGGAGATAGGGAAGAGCTGTGGAACTATTATCAATCAAACGACGATTTTATGAGGGAATGGGCTCCGAGAAAAGGAAACAGGGACTTCGGATATTATTACTCTGAACTAATTATTAAGAAACATCTGTATCAGAATGGAACTGTTGAAGAAATATATGAAAAGGTAAATCCAGGTAGAAGTGTCGACAGCAATGAGGAGAAATGGAGTATTTATTCGGAGCACCTTGACTTGAGGCCTTGCGATTATGAAAGTAGAGAAAGATTTGACCAGTGTCTGGATGAAATCATTGATCACGAATACGACGTGATAATGGCTGAACCTGTTGAGAATAGAGACAGAGTGAATGTAAGAGAGGTTCATATACCTGAGAGAGAGCCTATTTCAAGGACACTGATAAGCTTTGATAACGAGAATATATTGTTTGTAACTTTTGAAAATCTTGTTGACTGGTTTTTCGAGGTATTAGGAATTTGATTGAGCAGGTAATAACCAGTATTGAATCTTTTGGATTACTAGGTGTGATTATATGGATGTTTGCTGAAGAGTTTTTACCTGTACCATCAGCTATAGCGCCTGTAGTAGCAGGTTTCATTTTGATTAATACTTCTAACCCTTTGATAGCAGTTATACTAAGTTTTGTTTTGATAGGAGTCCTTGGTTCAGCAGCTTCAGTAGCAAGTTCATACCTTACATTCGGAATAGGCTACTACGGTGGTAGGCCTGCAATAGAGAAATATGGTAAATATTTTTCAGTCAACTGGAATCAAGTTCAGGCCTTTGATCAACATTTTAACTCCGGCAGAGTACATATCTATTTATTCCTGTTCAGGGCTTTTCCATTAATGCCGTTATCGGTTATTTCTGGATCAGCAGGATTCTTCCGTATAGATCCAAAGCTTTACGGTTATTGGAGCTTTCTTGGAATGGTTCCTAGAAACTTCACTTTAGGCCTATTAGGATGGTATCTGGCAGAAGATTATGTAACAGCAATAACGGTTATAGGCAAATTTACAACTATTACAGCACTCTTGTTTGTATTTTTAGTAGGATTTTACTTTATTTTCAGAAGAGAAAAATTAGTTGAAAAGTACGGTAAGACTAAAGGACTAATAAACCCATAAAAAACAGTTTATAACAAAAATTTTCTGTATGGAATCTGAAACAGTTGAGAAATATCTTGATTTTTACACTGAAACTCAAGGTCTTTTACCTGAGAAGCTGGAAGAGTACAGGGAAGATTTTAACCAGAAAAATTTTTTAACTCGTCAGCAGCTATACGAACTAGCATTTGAGTCTTCTACAAGAAGCGCTTACCACGTTAAAAAGAACTCTAAAGAGAGATGCAAAAAGGTTACTTCAAACCTATTTAAAATAGACGACGATTTCTCCCAGATAGCCTTGATTGAGGCCTTAAAAGGGTTTAAAGCTCCTACAGCATCAGTGGTGTTAACAGTTAAAGATCCGAACAGGCATGCTGTGGTAGATACTCGTGTATGGGCCTCGCTTGAAAGACTTGGATATCTTGAAGGAAGAAAAGAAACTTTTACTGCTGATGATTACGTTAAAATGATTAAGCCGATAAGAGAAATCGCTGATTCAACAGGGTTCAGCCCTGAGCAAATAGGTTATGCGCTTTTTGCAATGGATGTTGATAAACGTGAAGGAACACTTCACTAAATTATTCTTTAAAGTTGAAACCATGTCTCACATGTTGGTAGGCCTTTTTTTCGCCTTCATATTTTTGTTCTATAAAGTTCAATAATTCCTCATAATCCTTTGGTAGATTACTTGTTTCTTCATGATTTAAACCGGTTAAAAACTCTTCTACCAGCATTTCTTCAATACTTGAGTTTTCAACATCAGTAAGATAGGATTTCATATAACCTTCTAGGAAAGAGCCAAAATGCACAGGCGTGGTTGGGACGTCAGCAATCTCCTCCACCCAAAGATCCTCCCAAAGCTCTTCAAAAGCAGAGTAATTAACATCAAACAACTGGGGATCAGTTCCTTCAACTTTGTAAATTAGGCCTAAATCATTCATCTTACTGATAAGATCTTTTGCAACTTCTTCATCGATCCCTGCTTTCAAGTCCATTTGAACATGGTAGCTTCCACGTTCGCTCAAATGAATCTGTCTCAAAACACTGTAAGCAACAGGGCTTTCGATGACCTCTCCTCTACTATAACTCATAGAAACATTTTAACTTTCAAGCCCTTAATAATTTACTGTATGAGACTAACAAGCCCAGAGTTTAAGGATGGAGAGGAATTACCGGAAAAAGCTGGTTATATGGAGGAAAATGTAAACCCACAACTCGAAATTAAGGAAGTCCCAGAAGAAGCTGTTTCACTGGTACTGATAATGGATGATCCGGATGCAGTTGAACCTGCAGGGAAAATATGGGACCACTGGATAGTATACGATGTTGACCCATCAACAGAGAAAATAGAGTCAGGAGAAAGTCCTGGAACAGAAGGAATAACAGACTTCAGAGAAACAGGATACAACGGACCAAACCCTCCAGACGGCGAACACATGTACGTCTTCACAGCCTACGCATTAGATAAAGAGCTAGGCCTACCACAAGGAGCAAATAAAGAACAGGTTGAAGAATCAATAGAAGGTCACATCATAGAAAAAGCAGAGCTGAAAGGAAGGTATGAATAAAGAATTAACAGAGTTAGAGCTTCAAAAGCTAAAAGAAAGATTGAAAGAAGAGTTTTCCGATTACAGTGAGATAGCAGGAGGGAAGAACTACAGGTACATTCATCTCGAAACGACTCATAAATTAGTATGTAAGTTAGTGGATAGACTGGATGTAGGCGTTGACAGAAAAGTTTTGGAGATCTCAGCGCTTTACCATGATATAGGCAGAACCAAGGATATTGAAGATGGTGAAATGGATCCATTTGAAGGACATGAAGGCCATGCAAAACATGGAGCAGAAATCGTTGAAGACTATATATCAGACTTTATAACAGAGAAACAGTTGAAGAAAATCGAGGAAGTAATCAGGAACCATCACTCTAAAGCCTCCACTACTGAAGGAAAGATAGTTCAGGATGCCGATAAAGTTGAGAACTTTGGAGTCAGTAATCTATGGAGGCAGGTACATTATGCTGCGCAGAACGAAGTAGAGCTATATGAAAGCCTAGAATACTTCTGGAGTGATGCAGTACCTCAGTTTAAAGATCATATCGAAAAAATGCATTTTGAAGAAACCAGAAAGCTAGCCAGAAAAAGACTGGAAAAACATAAAGACGCAGTAAGACAGATAGAAAAAGAGTTTAAAGCAGAAGACTTCTAGAAATCATCAATCAGACTTAATTTTGCGAGCTAACACCCATAAATGGTCTTCATCTCTCCAGTCCTCTTCATAAGTCCTTACAATTTCAAAACCTGATTTTTCTATGATTTCAAGCGTTTTTGATCCTTCAAATGAGCTCCACTTAATTTCTGCACCGTTCCAAGATTCTTTAAGATCTTCCATTACAGTAGAAGCAACAGTCACCAGGATATAACCTTCTGGCTTTAACCACTCATTAATCTGCTCAAATAACTTTCTGTGCTCTTCACGAGGAATGTGGAATATAGCATAAAAACTAACTACTGCATCAAGTGAGCTATTAGCTACATCTACTTCAAAAAAGTCTCCTTGAATAATTTCTGCTTCAGGAATATTTTCTCTGGCTTTTTCAACATGCTTTTCTGCTATATCTATACCTATCAAATCATATCCATTCTCAATTAAATACCGGTCAAATGGAAGGCCTGTACCACAGCCTAAATCTAAAATCTGCGCAGAATCTCCTATGTAATCAAATAAATCCTGGAATAAATCTTTCTCCTCTGATCTAATTTCTCTACCATCTCTGTAAAGGCCTTCGTAATCAGCGTTCTCATAACCTTCCTTCACTTCTTCTCTCATATGTAGACTTATTGATCTAAGATTTTAATATTTAAAAGCTAGAAATCGGTTAAAGAGGCCTGATTTTCCTTCAATGCTCTAGCATTTATTCCTTCTTCTCTTTTCAGATATGAGGCGAATTCTGAGTCGAATCCGTGGTGTGTATAGACTTTTTCTGGGTCAACTTTTCGAACCATTTCTACCAGGTCATTAAATCCGCAGTGATCACTGAAAGGAAATACTTTGTCGTAACCGCCTCGATACTTGTACTGGTCGGCCATACCCCAGCCTGAGAATCCTGCTTTAACACCGTTTGAGGCATTCACCAATTTATTCAGTGCGTCGCTTTTTGCAAATCTAGTGGGTCCTATAAAAATTCCTTCTCCATTTTCTAAAAGTCCTTTGTTTTCGCCATAAGGCCTTGCATTAAAGTTCAGATCTGTATGTTTTTCCACAACTTTGTTCATCTTCATGACGGCGCCGTGGGCAACTAGAGGCTTATCTGTAAATTTTTGAGCCAGCCACTGAATTTTCTGTGCCTTACCCAGTGAATATCCGAATAGAAAAGGTGATTCAGTTCTTTCAATCCAGGCCTTGATATTTTCCTCAATCTGTTCTTGTTCAGGGAATTTGTATGCAGGTATACCGTATGTCGATTCTGTGATTAAAATATCTGCATCAACAGGATCAAAACCATCTATGTAGGCCCTATTTCGTGTGGAGACGTCGCCAGTGTATAGTATTCTTTTATCATCTGTTTTAATCAGTGCGGCTGTCGAACCCAGAATATGTCCGGAGTCAATCAACTTCACATCAGGATGTTCGTTTAATTCCAACTCTCTTTCAAGCCGGGATTCCAACAATCTACGAGTCAGATCTGATGCAACTATTTTTCCATCTCCCTGAAAAGCATGGTCCATATGCGCATGAGAAGCAATATTAACATCTCCTAAAGCCTTCCGAGAATCAGCAACAAATTTCTCCTCTCCAGAAATATGGATCCCATCCTTTTCCTTAATCATATAGCTAAATTTGACAGCAAACTTTTTGTGGTTGATATTTTAAAGCTGAGGCCTCTAATTTCTATTTACCGAGTAGACTATTTTGGTCTATGAAGGGGGTGTAGCTCAATCTGGGAGAGCGACCGCCTCCAGTAACTGCTACAGCAGTTAACAGTGTTTGATGGCGTTTCAGCCATCTCTCTGGTGACTGGAGGGATGAGAAGGTTTAGGCCTTCGATGATTAAATCTCTCTGAGCTATTTGTAAATAGCTCGACTGCTCGAACGAGTCTTCGTTCGTTGGAGATAGCGGTAGGTTGCATGTTCAAATCATGTCGCCCCCATATCTTTATTCTTTCTAACTGTTTACTGAACGGTGAACTGTCTTGAATTTGGGTGTAAGTTTGTATAAGGTTTTATAAGAATCTTATACGGCGTATTAAACATGTCTAACAACGTTGATTTAGACGCAAATGTTGATGAAGTGAAGAAACAGATCAGGGAAGGAGAAAACCTTGATCTTGAAGTTCTTCTAGAAGAGGAGAAGTCTGGGAAAGACCGGAAAACTATCAAAGAATTCCTTCAAAAGAGAATTGACCAAGAAGAAGTAGAGATCGAAGATACTGAAGATGAATTAGTTGAACAGATTGAAGAAGAAACAGCTGGAGGCCTTTTAGGAGGCTTTTCACGTGAAGCTGTTCTCACTTCGGGTCTTGCAGCAGGTTTAGTTTTAGGCCTGATCTTTGGTGCAGCTGTAGGATTTTCTACAGGTGGACAGGATGCAGAGATTTCTGCAGATCAAGCAGAAGATAGACTGGTTCAACTATTCGAAAGTGAACCAGCTCTAGAAAGCTTCTCTGTTGATTCGGTTTCCGTTCAGAATGGTCTATATTATTTAGAGACTACAGTCGAACAGGAAATGCAGCAAGAGAACGAGACCTCTGTTGAAGAGTTTGATCAGAACTTCTACATGACTCTTGATGGAGTATATCTATTCCAAGAGCAGCAGAACCAGTTTACTGGAGAAGTTGTATCGCCTATTGATATTGATGCAACACTTCAGGCAATTGAAGAACAAGAAGGTCAAGCTCAGCAGGAACCAAGTCAAGAAGAACTTCCAGAAGATTTAGAAGATGAACTTGATGATCTGGAAATAGAGTAAAAACCCTCTTGAAAAATCTTCGCTTACACAGAATTTTTAATCCACATATCTTTCATATTTTTCTTTAATATTTGAGAAAATTACGGAAGTGTAACCAATACTTACATACATATCCAAGCCTAAGTCTAACTTGTGAATTGAAAATGGGAGAATCTTTAATCGAACTACCTTACGAATACGACGCACTTAAACCCGTAATTTCTCAGCAAGTCCTAGAGTGGCATCACGATACACATCACCAAGGATATGTTAAAGGAGTTGACTCAGCTGAGGAAAAACTTGAAAAACAGAGAAAAGACGGAGATTACAGCAGTACTGGATCTATTCTTAAGGGGTTCACTCATAACTTTGCCGGAACTGTACTACATGAAATCTTTTGGCAGAATATGAGTCCTAACGGCGGAGGAAGGCCTGAAGGAGAACTTTTAAACAAGATAGAGGAGGATTTCGGAAGCTATGAGAACTGGAAGGAAGAGTTCAAGGCTGCTGCAGGTGCTGCCGGAGGATGGGCGCTTCTAGTCTACATCCCGAGAAATGATGAACTGCACAACGTAGTGGTTGATAAACATGACCAGAATGCGGTTTGGGGTGCGCATCCGGTTCTAGCTTTAGATGTATGGGAGCATAGCTACTACCATGACTACGGACCAAACAGGGGAGAATTCATTGACGGATTCTTTGATTTAGTTGACTGGAGCGACGTGCAAGAAAGGTTCGAAGGAATCTATTCCAAATTCTAAATTAAAGTTATTTAACTTATTCTTTCTCTTTCTTTATTTATGACTGAGTATAGGCCCGGTGAATGTAATATAGGTAGTAAAGAGAAACGGAACAGAGCTATTCTAGGGTCCTCAGGGCTGATTACTGCTGCACTGATGACAGGTGTTATTATTCAGCAAAGTCTACCTGATTTTGTCTTATTTTTTGTGTTTATACCTTTGCTTTTAGGCTTTGAAGGAATATTTCAGGCCTTAAGCTCTTTCTGCGTCCATTATGCGCATAAAGGCGTCTACAATGAAGGAAATGGATTAAAAGAAGTTGAAGATACTGAGTCTCATCAAAAAGATGAGCAGAAAGCTAAAAGAATTCATGGTATGTCAATAGCAGCCTCAGCAGCAGTCACCGTAATATTGTATACAGTTTTAATGATGCTTTGAGCAAAGAGTTAAACCAGTTCTCCAAGATAACTTGATTCATGAAAGACGTAATCGTAATTGGTGGAGGCCTAGCTGGGCTTCAAGCAGCTGTAATGACAGCAAAAGCAGGTGAAGAAACCCTTGTTCTTGATTCAGGACAGTCACTTGTGTTAAACACCTCAAATATCCAAAATTTGATAGGCTATGACTCGGTAGCAGGAAATGAACTTCTTACTTCTGGGAAACAGAAACTGGAAGAATTTAATGGAGAAATAGCAAATGAAGAAGTACAAAGGCTGGAGAGAACAGATTCAGGCCTTAAAATTACGACTTCTGAGGCAGATTATGAAGCAGAGTATGTTGTTGTAGCGTCAGCAGGTGATTTGAGCTTTATAGAACTGGACGTAGAGTTTGAAGAAGGTGTTGAAGGCCCTTACATGATGGATAAACATTTAGTCACAGATGACTCAAATAAAGCATCTGAAAACGTTTATGCAGCAGGCTTAGCAAATACCTGGGAGTATCAAAGTTCTGTCGCAATAGGTGATGGCGCCAAAGCAGCAGTCAACCTGTTGACTGATAAATACGGCGAACCTTACGAGGACCACGACACCTAGACAATCCTATCTTCTATCTCTTTCAAACCTTCAACAAGTCTAGGACCAGGCCTATTTAACAAAGCATCATCCACTAAAAAAACATTTTCATTCTTTACAGCATTTATTTCCTGCCAACCAGGCCTCTCCAGAATATCTTTTTTATCGATGTTCTCCCCTGCTCCACATACATTCAGGAAAATATATTCAGGGTCAAAATCCTTCAAATTATCTAAATCGAATTTGCGGCTTCTCTCTTCACCTATAAAATAATGGCCGTTCGCTCTAGAAATCAGTCCTGGTATCCAATTTCCTGAAACCATTGGAGGATCCATCCACTCCTCACAGTAAATCCTAGCATCTTGAAGATTAACTGTATTAATTTCACTCTTCATTTTTCTTACTAAGTTTTCAGCTTCTTTTCCTCTGTTAAACCTTCTACCGATGCTATATATGCTTTCAAAGACTTCTTCCAAGCTCTCAGGATTTACCTGTAAAATTTCGTAGCCTTTTTCCTCTAAGTTTAAGGCCTGTTCGTTCTGAAGACTATCGCTTAGAAGAATGACGTCAGGATTTAATTTGTCTACTTTCTCGTAGTTTAGGTTTTGGCTCCAGCCGCCTATACTCGGCTTACTTACTGCTTTTTCGGGGTAGTCGCATAGAGAAGTAGTTCCAACGAGATGTTCCTCTAGGCCTAACTTGTAAATTATTTCTGTGTTGGATGGGGCAGCTGAAAGGATCTTCATCTAATTTTGGTTATGTGGAAGAAGAAGTTAACAATCTTTCTATCTAAAAAGTATTTTATGAGTTTCAAAGTCGGTGCACATGTTTCGGTTGCTGGAGGAGCAGAAAAAGCTATAGAAAGACAGAAAGAGGTAGGAGGCAACTGCGGACAGATATTTGCAGGCAGTCCACGTACGTGGAGTGTCAAAGAATATTCAGAAGAGGATGCTGAACGCTTTATACAGGGCTGTAATGACTCAGGTCAAGGACCTTATACTATTCATTCAACTTACTTAGTTAATTTAGCGACCCCAAAAGATGACTTACTGGAGAAGTCTAAAGACTGTATTCAGAAAGAGCTTTATGCTGCTGAACAGCTTGGTGTAGAGTACGTTGTTTTCCATCCTGGAGCTCATACTGGTAGCGGTAGAGAAGCAGGTATTGAAACCATTGTTTCTGCTGTTGATGATCTTGTTATTCCGGATTCAGTGACGCTTTTATTTGAGAATACTGCTGGGAAAGGTACAACTCTTGGAAAATCTTTCGGCGAACTAAGAGAAATGGTTGAAGGAACTTCTCAAGACAATGTAGGGGTATGTATAGATACTTGTCATGCACATGCAGCTGGTTATGATATTTCTTCTGAAGAAGGATTCAGTGACATGGTTCAGGAAATCAGAGAGGATTTAGGCCTAGAAAATGTGAAAGTACTTCACTTGAATGATTCAAAGGATGAACGAGGATCTGAGAAAGATAACCATGAGCATATTGGTGAAGGAAATATCGGAGACCAAGGATTCAGAAACTTGGTTAATGCTGAAGTATTTGAGAGCCTGCCGATGGTCTTGGAGACGCCTAATTCTGATGACAAAGGTTATAAGGAGAATATTGATAGGATTAAAGAATTAAGAAACTGAGTAACTTCCTTCCCACACTCTTTCTCCATCATATTCGATGAATGCTAAGTGATCATAACTCTCTAAGTCCGAATCATCTAAGCTGGCACAGGCCTTAAAACCTTCATCGTTATCTGGTTCCAATTTTGATTCTAGAACTTGGAATTCTTCGTCTCTATCCTCATCTTGAAATCCAAAGTTAACAATCTCTTCATCGTTATCTCTATCAGCTATATCATAGCATATATTTCCATTTTCAGTATAAGGTTCACTATCTTCGACTTTTAAAGATTGATAAGCAGATCCACCGATCCCCGCCATTGAAACTAACATAGTAAAAGATCCTATAACTGCATTTCGCCTACTTACCTGCTTCTGATCGTCAGTATCTATCATGCATACCCAAATTTAATTAAAATTTATATTTGTATTCTACTTTTTATTTCCAGCACCATTAAAACATTCTGCATTTAATTAATTGTTAAGAAATCAAAAGTTCAGTTTGTAGAATAAATGATTTTCAATTTAGGTTAGATTAAAAATGACAGAAATACATGATGATCAAAGAGTTGGCGTCTTCGTTGACGTCCAAAATATGTACTACAGTGCAAAAAATCTATATAATGCTAAAGTAGACTTCAAAAAAGTTTTAAATTCAGCTACGATGAATAGAGACCTTATAAGGGCCTCTGCTTATGTTATTAAGGCTGATACTCCAGATGAGGAGAATTTTTTCGAGGCCTTAAGAAAGATTGGTTACGAAGTCAAGATTAAGGAGCTCAAAGAATTCTATGGAGGCCAAAAGAAAGGCGACTGGGACCTAGGAATGACAGTAGATATGGTTCAACAGGCGAAGAAGCTTGACACAGTCGTGCTTGTGACTGGTGACGGAGATTTCGCCGTACTGGTAGACCATCTCAGGTCTCTGGGGTGCCGTGTCGAAGTTATGAGCTTCGGTAAGTCATCGGCAAAAGAGATTCGAGAAGCTGCCGACAACTTTATAGACATGGACGAAAACCATGAGAAATACTTGGTGAAATAAAAATTATGGAATCTCTTCATAACGTATCAGCAAAACAGGTGATGAACACTGAACCAGAGACTGTTGAAATCACACAGTCTCTAGGAAGTGTAAAGGATCACATGGAAGACAGAAAAATAAGAGCTGTAGCTGTTGAACATGATGGAAAGTTCAAAGGAATTATCAGTTATAGAGAACTAATCCGTCACGCACAGTACAATCCGGGTTCATCCAAACTTGAGAAAGTAATTCATAATCCTCCAGAGTTCGAGGCTTCAGACTCTCTGGTAGATGTAGCTAAACTTAGAATTGAATCTGGGAGAAAAATGATTGTAAACCTGGAAGGAGATAAACTCAAAGGCCTGATAAGTGACGAAGAGTTTCTAGAAGTATCCTCTAGAATTAAAGAATTCGAAAATTATTCGACTAGGAACTTAGCTAGTACAGAGATAATCTCAGTATTCGAAGATGACAGATTAGATAAAGCTCGAAATTTGATGCTTGATAAAAACATTTCCCGTCTACCTGTTCTGGACTCTGAGGGAGAGCTTTCAGGTATCATCAGATCTACAGATATGTTGAAAATGATTGTAACTCCTGATTCTCCAAGGGATTCAGGTAGCACACCGAAAAATGTAGATGGTTCTACTACTAAAGGATCTGGTGAAAAGGAATCGCTTTCAGACGTCACTGTAAATGAGGTCATGAATAAGAGGCCAGTCACAGTTGATGGATATGGCCCTGCAAAAGACGCAGTCAGTAAAATGCAGAAAAACGGGGAGACTGATGTAATAATTAACGAAAATGGTTATCCTGAAGCAATTCTTACTGTAAAGGATTTTGTTGATTACATCCGAGAACAAGGCCAGCACAATATGGTTTTAGTGAATCTTGTTGGTCTTAATGTTGAAGAAGAGAAAGCAGCAGTCCATGATAAGATCGCCACACAGTTAAGAGGGTCATTAGGCAGAAAAGTAGATAATCCTGAAGAAATCTCAATGCATTTTAAAAAGAGTGACAAAGATGGTAACAAACACCGCTATGAAGTTATCACAAAGTTTTATTCAGAGTTTGGGATTACTTCGACAACTGTAGAGGACTGGGACCTACTTACTGTAGTAGATCAGGCCTTAGATGAGATAGATGCTCAAATAAGGAAAGAGAACGATAAAAGGAAACCTTAAATGGTTTCATCATTTTTCATTTTTTCTAACTTTGTTTCAGTTGACAGGCTAAGCTTTCTAAATGACAACGTATTCCACATTAGGTAAATGAATACAAATATCAACGAAAGGAAAAGCGGGTACTGTGCAAAAGGCACTTCTGTGAGAGCTGCAGTGTAATATGCCCAATAGCCTAGAAATAGAAGCATTACTCCAACTAAAATAAGCAATCTTTGCGAAAATTCTTGGATTATCTCATCTTCTATTCTTTTAGATGTATTGTATACTATGAAAAAACTGACTAGGCCTATGCTAACAGTAAGAGCTGTACTTACTGCGAAAAGTGTTTCATTTATAGGCATAACTCTTTGTTGGTTATCCCTGAATATAAAAACAGGTTACAAAGTTGTAAGTAAGAAACCTATAAACAGGACTGTTAATAGAATTAAAATAAGTTTCAGCCTGTCTGCAAGCTTTTTTCTGTAATCAGTTAGCGGTTTAATGTTGAAGCCTATAAGTACTAGGTATCCTGCTAATGTAGCGGCTAAAAGATTTATTACAAGAACTTCTAAAGCTATTACTGTGGTTGAATAATCTTGTACAATTAAGGACTGTGCTGAAACAACTATAGGAGGTACAATAGCAACAGCCAATGCTGCACCAGCCATTTCCTCCTTATATTCGGATATAAATGTTAAAACTGCGGCACCTCCTACAAATACAGATAAAGCTACTATTTCAAAGCCTGTCAGCAATACGTCCATTTCTGCTTCTCCAAAAATTATGAAGACTGGTATTGAGGATAAAAATACAATTAAACTACCTAAAGTTATCGATTTAGTGCTTGAAAGCATCATTTTCTTGTCTCCCATTGCCATTGATACTGACAATGATGCTAGAGGATACAGTATTGGTGCTAAAAGAATTGCACCAATTAATACAATTAAGTTACCGCTTGTTACTCCAACTCCTGCTATAGCTCCGGCTAGGCCTAACATTATCCATTGAGCCTTGTTTAAAGATGCGGATTTCTGCGCCTTACTGTAAATTTCCTGGTTAGATAGTATGCTGTTAGAAGCGCCTTGAGTAGATTTACCTTTCTCTATCAGGCTTTCCTGCTCAAAAACTTTAATGCTAAGATCTCCTGAATCAACTTCAAGTCCTTTCAAATCTTCGGTAACCTGGTCAAGATCTTCCTGACTTATTGTGGCTACTATCTCAGTGAACTTTCTATCTTTCTTTTCAATATCTGTAGAACTTACTTCATCACTGAAATCTTCCAGAACTTCCTTGGCATCAGTTCCATATTTGGAAGGTAAATCTACCTTAATCTCACGCATATACAAAAAATTAATTAACCAAGCCTAAATAAATAATCACGACCTGACCTTCAGTTTATTTCTTTGATATGATGAAAGTATCCTCCCAGCTAAATCACTGCTCTTAGTCATCGATACTTCGCCTGACTTACCTACTGTAGCAGTAAATAGGAACTCATCACCATCATAAACATCAACTTCGTTACCTGAAAGGCCTTCATTGACTTCAATTATTACAGAGTTACCAGACTCTCGAAGATCATAATCTATTTGAGACTTCAAAGTGTTAGACTTTGGCTCAACAGTGATATTAAGGCCTAAATCCTTCTCCAGCTTATCAATGTTTTCTCCACCTTTACCAATAACCTGGGAAATTTCTTCTTCCTCTACAAATAGTTTGATGTGGTTGCTGGATATGAACTCGATCACAGGGTTCGATACTCTTCCCTGTAAAAAATGTTCAATCTGTTCTTTAGCTAACTCTTCAGCCCCGGATTCTTCTCTCTCACCTACGGGTATAACAACAGTCTCCTCACCGTAAGTGTAGACTTCGTAAACAGGTTTGGAGTCTTCAAAGTCTCTGATCTGGATTACAGGCCTTGCCAAGTCTTCTTCAGTCATCCCTTCTGGAACCTTAACAACCATCTCCAGTTCATATACTTCAGCAACTTCCGCATCCTCAATGAAAATTACAGTGTCACAGACTTGTGGAATCATTCCCAGTTCTACTCTTCCAATTAGTCTCTGGACTGCGTCGACTGCTTCAGAAGCGTGGACAATTCCAATCATTCCAACTCCTGCCATACGCATATCGCTGAAAACCTCAAAGTCAGAAGTCCTTCTAACTTCGTCAAAAACTGTGAAGTCAGGTCTCACCAATAAAAGGAAGTCGCCTGTGTTTTCCATAGACTCATCTAGAGCTGTGTACTGAGTAATATCAGCGCTAACATCCAGGTCTCGAGGCTTCTCCATAGTCTTAACAACCTGATCCTGATCCTCGTAATGTTCAGCGAGTGCTTGCGCAAAAGTCGATTTACCGTGGCCAGGGGCTCCCGCAACCAGGATTCCCTCTGCCTTCTCATCCAGTCTCTCAATTAACTCCATCGATAGATCATAGTCTTCTAATCCTACCTTGGCTACAGGCCTTACAGCTGTAATTTCAGCTGCTGATGAGAAAGGTGGCCGTGTCATTGCGATTCTGTATCTTCCGAACTGCACAACTGTTGCCCCGTTTCCTTCCATCTCTATTAGGCCTTTCTCAGAATTTTCTGCAACATCCATCACGTTGTGAATTAAGTCCTCGATTTCTTCTTTAGTCATTAAGTCTTCTGAGATCTTTTCTAATTTGAACTCTCCTGGAATACCGCGTTTAGCTTTGGGACATGCATCCTGTTTCAGGTGGATGCTCATAGTTTCATCATCGAAGTATTTCTCAATATCAAGCTCTTCTGAAACATCTTCTTTTTCAATTAATACAACTTCTATTCCTTTAGCTTCAGCAATCTTCGACTGAACAATATCAGCAGTATAAAGAGTCGCACCAATCTCCTCAGCATGATCACGGATTAATGCATCAATTCTACCGGAGGAAGCCAAATTTATTTCCTCCATACTCGGCTTTCTACCTGTAAACTCCACTGATATATTATCTGCTTCCGAGGCCTTTTCCGTTAATCTTCTGATTTCTTCAATCCCTGTGAATCCTATTTCCAGGCCTTTATTCGCCTGATTCTCCACTTCATCAACGACAAATTCCGGTATAATTATTTCTGCTTCAAGGCCTTCTTCAATCTCTTCTGTGAGTCTGCCATCAATTATGGCTGAGGTATCAGGAACGATTTTCATTCTATTACATCATTAATTTGATATGGAAGTTTCAAAAGTATGTCTTAACTGCCTACTATTTTTAGTTGTTCGATTACTATAGAGTACATCTCTCTTCCGTTCGGTGTGAGAGATCCGTCTTGTCTCATTAGGTTATGATTATCGGCTAAATTGTAACGTGTCTGTTTGAGATGTTCTTTGTCTAAAGATACTCTCTTATTTACAGATTTGGTATCTAGACCTGAACCATACAACATAAATGCTTTAAGTTTCTGTCCATTGTTTTCTCCCTTGGAAGAGTTGCTAGTAGTCCTTAGCTCTCGATAGATTTCAGGAAGATCCAAGTCTGTGTTATCTGAAGTTTCAAGAATTTTTTCTCCAAGTTCAGTTAACTGGTTTTCTCGCGTCAAATCTGCTTCTTCATACTTATTTTTCCATCTCCACCATGTTGTATTGCTTTCAGGCCTATCTCCTGAGTTACTTGATAGATGTTTCAGGCCTTCAATACGATCCGGGTTGTTGGCGGATGATTTTAGTGAGTCGTATATAAGGTCTAAATGTTTGAAATTACCGTTTATGTAATCTTCTGTTGTGTCTTCATTAAAGGTGTCATCGATATTTACTTGGTCAAATTCAGGCCATTCGATACTTCCATCATACCTCTCAGTTTCTGTTATCTCTTTCCATTTTTCTTCGTCAACTGCTTGTCTAGCTGTTTTGATTAAATATTCTTCTATGCTGTTGCTACTGTGAGGACCGTTTGCCACATTTTGTATTTTGAGAGATTATTGTTATAACTAAATGCATATGTTGTGACTAAGCTGTGAATATTCAGAGAGTCTGAACATGGAAGAGTATAAAAGGAGTAGGCTATAATTTGTTGTCAAAGAGATACGATATGTAGGGGGTAGGGGAGAGAGTTCTCCCGATATGTAGTATTTAGTCAAGACAACTAGAGGTAACTATATGAAATGCATCTACTGTGAACAAAGCGGAACTAGAGTAATAGATACTAGAGAAAGCCAGCATCGAGTCCGCAGAAGAAGAGAATGCAAGGACTGCGGCGAAAGATTCACAACCTACGAAGAAGTTGAGTCACTAGAAATCAAAGTTGAAAAAACCGATGGCGAAACCGAAGCCTTTGACGAAGATAAAATCCGTTCAGGACTAGAAAAGGCAGTAAAGAAAACGCCAGTAGGTGAAGATGAAGTTGAGGAAATTATTGAAAATGTTAAATCGGAGGTTAAAAACAAGAAAAAAGTATCCTCTCGAGAAATTGGAAGGATAATTAAGAACGAGTTAAAAGAACGGAACGAAGTAGCTTACATCCGTTTTGCATCAGTCTATGACTCATTTGAAGACCTTGAATCGCTTCAGAAAGAAGTTGAAGCGCTGAAAGAATAACTTAATCCTGTATTAAAGGTGACACAATGCCGAATAAACTAGAATCAAAGACAGACTTCGAACTGCCTGTAAAAAAAGTTACAGGAGAAACGGTCGAAGAACGACTAACAGAAAACGCTTACGAAAGAATTTTACCGGCTCGATACCTTCTCAAAGACGAGAACGGCGATGTAATCGAGACACCCGACGAAATGTTCGAAAGAGTAGCAAAGAATGTGGCCCAGCCAGACAAAGAGTACGACCACACAGATTATGAGGAAAGCTGGAAAGAATTCTTTGACTTAATGACACATCAGGCCTTCATGCCTAACTCTCCAACACTGATGAACGCTGGAGCAGATTTGCAGCAACTGTCAGCATGTTTTGTTGCACATCCAAAAGACGATATGGACTCAATTTTCAATACTGTTCACGACGCTGCGAAGATCTTCCAGTCAGGCGGAGGAATGGGTTATCCATTCCACCTGTTAAGGCCTAAAGGAGACCAAGTCGCATCTACAGGGGGAATTGCTTCTGGTCCTATGACCTTCCAGCAAGTATTCGACACGATGTGTGGAACCATCAAGCAGGGAGGCAAAAGGAGAGGCGCACAGATGGGAATCATGCGTATCGACCATCCTGACGTCCTGAGATTTATTACTTCAAAGAGGAAGGAAGGAAACCTATCCAACTTCAATATCTCAGTCGGATTGACAGAAGACTTCATGGAAGCAGTCAAAAACGACGAAGAGTTTACATTCATCAACCCAAGGACTGGAGAGCCTCATGAAGTAACTCGTGAAACTGCACAGTTCTACAATTCAGATGAGGAATGGTATCCTGAAGCAGCAGGAAGCGACACCGGGAAAGACGACAATTTCTGGAGAGACTTTGCACCGACATTTGGAGAAGAAGTCAAAGAGTTCGATATTGATTTAGAACCTGGAGAAGAAATGAAGCTTCCAGCAAGATTCATCTGGGAGACACTTATTGATGGAGCATGGAGAAACGGAGAGCCAGGCCTATACATGTACGACGAAACCAATGACATGCATAGTTTCGATGTTGAAAAACACCCGGAACACAAGGTAGAAGCCACAAATCCTTGCGGAGAACAGCCTTTAGAGAACTACGAGGCCTGTAATCTTGGACACATTAATCTTTCAGTTCTTGTGGAGGATCAAGGTGATGGAACTGCTTTATCATTCGATGAATGGGTAGAGAAGAAAGGAACTGCATACGATCTTGAGACCCAAGAAGGCCTTGAGAGAGCGATGCAAGACTACATCCCTGAAGCACTGGACATGGATCAGTTTGAGTATGTTGCGAAGACAGGAACAAGATTCCTAGACAACGTAGTCACTATGAGCGACTTCCCATTGGAGAAAATTGAGGAGAAAGTTTCGAACATGAGGAAGATAGGCCTTGGATTAATGGGTTACGCTCAGATGATTATGCAGTTAGGTATCCGTTACGGATCCGATGAGTCGATTGCAGCTGCTAAAGAAATTCAGAGACAGATTACACGTTACTCAATCGAAGCTTCACATGCATTAGCCGAAGAAAGAGGCAAGTTCAATGAATGGGAGGACAGTAAATGGGCTGACCCGACAGAGTACCCGGAATGGTTCGAACAGTACACAGGAGGATTAGACCCTGAAGAGTTTGAAGATGGTCTAAAGTTGAGAAACCATAACACTGTGACTATAGCACCAACCGGAACCACTTCAATGATTGGAAACACTTCTGGAGGCTGCGAACCAATCTTCAGCTTGGCCTACTTTAAGAACGTTGCGAAAGATATCCAGGGAGAAGATATGCTTGTCGAGTTCGATGACTACTTCATCAAAGCACTTGAGGCTAATGATGTAGATGTTGAGGAAGTTAAGGCCGCTGCACAAGATAAGATGGAGAACAATGAATGGGATGGAGTTAATTCTATTCCTGACGATGTTCTTCCTCCACACGTTAAGGAAATCTTCACGACAGCAAACCAGGTAACAGCGGATGAGCACGTAGACATACAGGCAGCATTCCAGCATTACAACCACTCAGGGATCTCAAAAACTTGCAACTTCCCTAACTCAGCCACTAAGGAGGATGTCAGAGAGGCCTACATGAGAGCCTACGACAAAGGCATCAAAGGTATGACAGTCTACCGTGACGGGACACGTGACACACAGGTAATGCAGACCAACAAAGAAAACACATTGACCGACATGGACAAAGTCGACATGCTTGCAGAGGTCGTAGAGGAGTTTGGAGGAGCAGAAGAACTACTCAACTCCAATGAATTTGAAGAAGTTACCGAGCAGACAGGCCTACAGTTACAGGAAGAAGAAACTGAGAATCTTTCCCAGGAAGTAACCCAAGAAGGAATAGAAGCAGATACCGAAACAGTAACTCCATCAACCTCTATGAGCGACAACGGAGCAAGAGACAGGCCAAAAGTCATTCAAGGCACAACACAGGAAATCGAAACAGCCTATGGTGATCTCTACGTCACAATCAACGATGACCAAGAAGGACCATTCGAGGTATTCGCCCAAATCGGAAAAGCAGGAGGATACACACAAAGCTTTACAGAAGGCCTAGGAAGAACAATCTCCTTAGCATTGAGAAGTGGAGCATCAGGACCAGAAGTAATTAACCAGTTAGATGACATTCGCAGCCCTCAGATAGCTTGGGACCAAGGAACACAGATCCACTCAGTGCCTGACGCAATCGCAGAAGCAATGAAAAGACACCTAGGAATGGAGTCAGGAGAACAGCAAACAGTGGATGACTTCGACCAAGGAACAGTAAAACCGAAAACAGAAACTGAAGAATTTGCGGACAGTCAAGGAGATACTGCCTCAATTATTAGCGGAGGCGACAATCCGGAATGCCCTGACTGTGGAGGAATGCTCGAACTACAGGAAGGATGCAAAAAATGCCCATCCTGCGGCTGGAGCAAATGCTAGCGCTTATTACGCTCACTCCCCACGCAACCACCCTTCAAAATAGCTATAAGGCCTGACAGGAGCCTAAATCCTGTCACCAGCATTTCTTTAATCTGAACGGTTGGAAATTCTTTTGACTATACTATGACTGACTCGGACTAGATCTTAAGATCTAGTTTCAATTTTCTTTCTCATTTACCTATGTGTAAGCCAAACTGGTTGAAAGAATTTTTTAAGAGCATTAAAATAACTAATATTATATTTAGTTTCTATAGTCGGCTAATTCTTAAAATACTAACCGTATTTTTATCTTTTCAGTCGTAATAGTTTGTTGTGAGCGAAGAGTTGAGGCCTGAAGATTTGTGGCAGGGTTTGAGTCAGAGTTCTAGAGATATTTTTTCTGAAGATGATATTGTTAGTTTTTTGGAAGAGTGGTCGGATTCTGAGTCTTTTGTTGAGGATTTAAATCATTTAGTGGATGGTGGTAGGGAGTTTGTTAGGCCTGAGGAGGTTTTTGAGTATTTGGCGGGTTCTGGTAGTTATTTTACTGTTGGTGAGATGTTGGAGATGGCGGAGGAAGCTTCTAATGGGGAGTGGGCACGGACTCCTGAGATTTCAGGTACTGGTGAACAAGTTAGTCTTGAGTTAGGTGATAAAGTTGAGGCGCCTGGTGAGAAGGAGTTCTTTAATCTTTCCGACAGTTATTTTGGGAAAACCGAGTTAGAAGATGGCGTTAAAGATGTTTGGATGCTTCAACATGAGGATTATTTCCAGTTTGGGGTATCGCCTCTTTCACTGACTGAAGTTGAAGAGGTTTTCTCTAGTTTTGAGGAGTTAGCGCCTTCCCTCTGTTTTCATGAAGTCGAGTACGGAGATGGAGTTTACAATTTAAATTCTGAGGATCTAAGTTATTTCTTCGAGTTTAGAGATGAAATAGATGATTTTGATGGACAGCTGTACAGAATTGAATCTAGTTATAATGATTTTGTAGTTGAGACTTCTAAAGTTCCAAATGAGGATAAATATGAAGTAGCTACTTTCTCAGGGAGAAAAACGGATAAACCTATCGAAGCAGTTAATCCTGTTTTGAGGTCTGAATTAGTTGCTGGCTTGAAGACTAAGTTGATGTTGCAGTATATTAATGAGCAATGAAGCAGATTTTAGGTTAGTATCTATTTGATGAGTTAGTAATTTTAAGTTGTTCTACTTTAGTCGAATATTTTACCGTTAATTATAAACTGTAGGCCTGCGAATGTTTGTTTATGATGAGATTTGTGGTCCTTGGGGCTTTGGTTTTGATAGTTTCAGGCTTGGTTTTAGGTTTCACTAGTTCTACGACGCCTATTCAAGAAGAGTCTGTTCAGGAGCCTCAGGATTCTTCATGTGATGGTGTTTCTGTTGGTGATGCAGGGACAAATGTTTCAGTTAATGAGTCTGAGTTAACTGTGGAAGGTGTTTACTGTGCTAGTTCTGGAGGCCATAATGTAATGAGTGAATCTATTGAGGAGAACGGTGATTCGATTGAGGCTACTGTAATGATTGAAAGCCCTGAAGGAATCGCTACAACAGTTATGTCTCCTGTAGAATACAATATTTCTGAGGATTTGGCGGACGGTAGTTATGATGTAAATTATGAGGTTTTAGTTGATGATGAATTAATTGAGTCCGGTTCTGAGAGTATTCAGATTGGTGGCTCGGTTGAGTCTTCCTCTGTATTCAGAAGGCTTAGTTCCTGGTTTTCTAACTTATTTTAGATAAGTTTGTTAAAAAATTATTTTTTGGTCTAGGATCTGTTTGATCCACCATTAAGTAAGTTTCTAGTTATTGGGTCTTTCTCTGGGAGTTCTTCATTAAAAGCCTGTTCTTAGGCTTCTATTCCCATAGTGGTAGCACGGTATGTGCCATTATTTTTCCAGATGAGACGAGCGTTTTCCATTTCACGGAGTTTTTTGTTCCCTAGTACGTCCGCGTGTCTTTCTACTTTGTAAGTTTCTCTGGCAGTTTCTAGAATGCTATCATAATCTGTAGGACTTTCATTTAATTCTCTAATTACTTTTCTAGCAAAATTCCTAGTTTCATCATTATCATCTAAAATGATATTTACTCCTACATAGTCTCCCATATCTTTAATTAATATAGAAACTTTTTTGTTATCTTCTAATAGTTAATTTGAGGTAATTATTTCTATAACATCTCTGTGCTCTAATTTGTGATCTCCGCCTTTCTGACGGTTTGTTCTGCAGTCAATTGCATGTAGAAATCCATCGCCAATATCGGAGTGAATTTCGTATGCAAAGTCTTCAGCAGTTGAATCTCCTGGAATCAGGAAGCAGTCAGGTAAGATATTTCCATGTTTGTCTCCTAATCCATCTGCTCCTCCTGGGAATACTGCAATGACATTGAGTACTTCGAATAAGGCTTCTTCCATTGCTTCTTGAACTCCTGTTCCGCCGTATTCATCAATGAACTGTCTTATATCTTCTAGGCCTTTTTTCTGTGAATCATTTATTTCCTCTTCTTTCAGAATTTCAAAATTGTCATTTCCGGGCCAGTACTCAATTAATTCTTGTTCGTCTGCGTTTTTCAAGGCCTTTTCAGCGTGAGCACTACACGGAATAAACTCTAAATGTTCGTAATCTGGGTCGTTCTTTATTTCTTCGAAGTTTTCCTGAGATTTCTCTAAATCCATTTTATTTGCTGCAATAACTATAGGTTTCGTATCTTTCCTGATTTCTCGTGCTAGCTCTAACTTATCTTCTTCACTCCATGTTTCGGGGTCGAGCTCTAAATCCAGTCTTAGTATCAGTTTTTTAATTTGGTTTTTGTTGACTTTGAAAGCGCTCATCTGTTCGGCTAACTCAACTTCAAGCTTCACATCTTGCTGCCGTTGTTTCCCGTCGTAACGTTCAATCCCTTTTTCCAGAATATCCAGATACCATTGATCCAGCTCATTCTCTAAGAAGTCAATATCTTCTCTAGGGTCATGTCCTTCAGTTGGCTCGCCTTCAATATCGGTTTCTCCAGAGAAATCAACAACATGTATTAGAACGTCTGCTTCATTCAAGTCAGATAAAAACTGGTTTCCAAGGCCTTTACCCTCGTGCGCTCCTGGTACAAGACCAGCTACATCGACAAGCTTCACAGGTACATACCTTGTACCGTTGTGATAGTATCCGACACGCGGATCCGGCTCTTCATCGAAGTCTGGGGCCGCGTCTTGGACTCTGACATAGGCCTCTCCGACTGAAGGTTCTATAGTTGTGAAAGGGTAACTTGCTTCATCTACAGTATTCATTGTTGCTGCGTTGAAGAAAGTTGATTTTCCAACGCTCGGCTTTCCTACGAGGCCTATCTTGTATGGCATAACTAAGAAAGTCAAAATGATTTTTAAATACTGTTTTAACATTCAGATTGAAATGATTGGGTATGAGAAGGCTGGAGCTTCCTGGAAGAGGAGAAGATATGCCGCGGCTCGAGGATAGAGATATTGCCTTAATCCGTAAGGAAGGAATCCCAGCGATAAAGGAAATGATAGAATCGATAGTTAGAAACAAATTAGAGGTCCAGCCCGAAAATGACGGCTTTCAAACTCCTAGAGCGGGTAACCCAATTTACAAGGCGATGCATGCATGCAGATCTTCATCTAGAAAAGAGCTTTCCCGTGCACACCGTATTCCTGCAGGGAGGAAACTATCTGAAAAAGAGATGGAGTCAGTGGTCAATTTACTGACTCGTTGGGTTGTTAGAGAGTATAATTTCTATTTAGAGGAAGAAGATCAGCAGAAAAACCTGAAAGAATTCAAATAAAAAAAGAGGAAGAATTTAGTCAGATTAAATCTTCACTTTTTAAATGAGATACTACTTCATTTTTCCCGATTTCCTCTTCTTCACCTGAATCCATATGCTTCATCGTGACCTCGTCATTCTCTAAATCCCTTTCTCCAACAATCAGGACTCTCTTAGCATTCATCTTATCTGCGTATTCTAACTGTGCACCAAACCCTCTTCTTGCTAGATCAGTCTCCACAGCTATGCCTTCAGCTCTTAACTTGGTTGCATAATCGAGGCCTATATCTCTCACTGATTTGGAAACTGTTAGAATGTAAACATCAGTCTCGATCTCTTTGAGAGGGTACATGTCTTCCTTCTTTAGGAGCTCAATAGTTGGGGAGTAACCGAATGCAAAACCTACTGCTGGAACATCTCTATCTCCAAAGACTCCGACAAGTTCATCGTAACGGCCTCCGCCGAACAATGCACGGAGCTCACCTTCACTGTCAAAAGCCTCGAATACTAAACCAGTGTAGTAAGCCAGGCCTCTAACTATTGAGAGATCAAATTTGCACATATTGGATACTCCGTAACTTTCTAGTGCTTCTCCTAGGCTTTCCATCCTGTCAACTCTTTCTTGCACTTCTTCAGGAGCTTTACTCCTTAAATCCTCAATATTATCCAGTATAGGACCGGATATATCTGTGAGATCGTTAACCTGTTTTGCATCTTCTTTTGACAGGCCTCTCTCAGTCAAGTCATCTAAAAATTCTTCTTCTGTCATCTTTTCCTTATCGTCAATGACTTTCATGGTTTCCTCTGTTTTCTCTATGCCATGAGATTCAAGTATAGATTCAAGCAGAGCTCTATCATTTATCAAGAACTTTACTCTATTATCTAGGCCTAGTTTTTGATAGATTGTGGCAGCCGCAGCGATTATCTCTGCATCAGCCTCCACTGACTCTATTCCAAATATGTCAAAATCTCCCTGTAGAAACTCACGGTCGCGGCCCTTTGTAACGTCTTCGTATCTCCATCTCTTGGAAGTGTCATACCATTTTACAGGGGTCTTGAGATCTTTTCTTTTTTGGATAAGTCTGGCTCTTGTAGGAGTTTGTTCCGGAATCAGTGTTATATTGTTCCCACCTTTATCTGTGAAGGCATACATTTCATCCGTTACAGAGTCTTCTTCTTTCTCTGTCCATAGTTCCTGTCGTTCAATAGTGGGAGGATTAAAACTTCTAAACCCGAACTCTTCAGCAGTTTCATCTACTACCTCAACCAGTTTTTTCCATGTAGCCCATTCATCAGGATAACGGTCATATACTCCTTTCAAACTCTCAAGATTGATGCTCATTTTTGATTGCCTCTTATATTGATAATTTGTTCCGTTAGTTTTTCATTCTTGACTGCTTTGAAACCTAGGATATTCTCATAGGACTCGGACATCAGAACTGGATAAAAGCTTTCTGAGGTCTCTAATTTTCGCCCTTTGCTGGATCTGGCATAAACCTCATTTTCCTGCACTTCCACAAAGTTTTCACCGATAAACTTCCATTCTCCATTAGGCCTGTCAACTTCTCCAGTAACCTCGAAAACCTCTGGAACTGATTGAGAAGCCTTACCTTCTATCACATCATTGTTGACTAGGAAGGTACTCAGGATTTGTTCAGCTTGTTTAACAGCTTCTTCAGTTCCTCTAGGCCCGACTTCGACCTCGATGCCTCCGTAATGATTGATTCCGCAGCCAGGTGTAAAGCTTATCTCAACAGCTTTCTCTATGTTAACTTCTTTCAAGGCCTCAACTACTTTTTCATTTCTACTGGTGAAAAGAGAGAAAGGTGTAGGCCTGGACTCTGTTGAGTGGATATCCAGAACCTTTAATCCTTCAAGCTCCTCCATCATCTCAGCAGCAATTCTCTCCTCATACAACTCTCTATCAGAGTCTCCAGGGAAGGCTCTGTTCAGGTCTGTATCTATGTATCTCTGGTTTTTCTGGTATGCTTTCTCATTTGCCAAAATGAATTTCACGGGTTTCCTGAATTCTGTACCGCTGTTTAAGAGGTTTTCAACTGCTTTCTCCCCTTCTGTTTCGTTTCCGTGTGTGCAGTAAACTACAGCGATTTCAGGCTCTCCAATGCCTTTCTGAAAAGTTTTCATTCAAGCTCACCTCTGACATCTCTCCAGAGATAAGCTCTTTCATCGGAACCATCAGTACCTACAAAATCGACCTCCTGAAGAACAGGCTTCTCAGCAACTCCATCCTCATAGGTTAGAACCTCAAAGCTCAAATCATTGTCAAGACCCAGTTTCGCCTGGTTTTCGCCACTCCACTGTGTTCTCTGAAGCGCACGGGAAATATTACTTCTTTCACTGATATTCTCCAGAAGGCCTGATTCCAGTTCTCTTCCTATCCCATTTCCTCTGTATTCAGGCATTACTCCTACTTCATCGATCATGAAGGTTTCTCCATCATAGAAATCCTGGTCCTGGTCATCAAGCCTGTCAGGAAACTTCCCTTCGATATCTACAGTTTCAGGGTCTACTCTATAACCCCAGGCAAATCCTACAACTCTTCCCTCATCTATTGCCAGTAGGCCTTCATAATCTTGGTCAGAAGTCCATTCAAGGAAATCATTTGTTGTCTGATAATCCCAGTTCTCATCATACGGAGAATTTTCTTCCGTGAATACTGTCTGGAAGCTTCTGATTAGAGAGGCTCTTTCAACTGAGTTTTCTTCAATAGGATAACTCGTCTCTCCGGGAGAGTAGCCGAAATCAACTAATTCAATGGAGTCTAGAGAGTCCTTGAGGCCAATATTCAAATCAAGATCTTCTTCATAATCGTAATCTTCAAACTCTGAAGGAGTATTAGGTCCCCAAGGCTCCTCCATAATCAAACGTCGACTCTTATCATCCATCCAGAACCACCTCAAGAACTCCGTCCTCAAAACTGAAGCTCTCTACAGAACTCAAAGTTGAAATATAATTCAGGGCCTCTACCTTGGAGTCAAAACTCTTTCTGACTACTTTTGAAGAGTTAAGCTGGAGTGAAACCTTATCTCCTTTTTCTAGGTCTAACCTGTTTCTTATCCGGGAGGGTACTGTGATTCGGCCTTTGGAGTCAATCTT
>LKMQ01000018.1 GCA_001564145.1 Nanohaloarchaea archaeon B1-Br10_U2g29 | reverse complement strand
TCAATCCTCGCACCTAGCCTAAAAGGAAACGACCCAAGCAACGTCTTCCTATACGGATCTGTAGGAACAGGAAAAACATTAGTAGTAAAACACGTCTCAGACGAACTAAAAAGCGTAGCAGACGACAAAGAAATCGACGTAAACATAATTTACATTAACTGCAAGATGAAGAAAGTAGCAGACACAGAATACCGGCTCTTAGCAAAGTTAGCAAGACAACTAGGAGAAGACGTCCCAAGCACAGGCCTACCAACAGACGAAATATACAACAGATTCTTTGAGGCCTTACAGGACCAAAAAGGAGTAGTAGTAATTGCTTTAGACGAAATTGATGCATTAGTCAAAAAAGTCGGAGACGAATTCCTTTACAATCTTACAAGAATTAACGATGACTTAGATGAGACTAAAGTCTCAATTCTAGGAATTTCAAACGACTTGAACTTTACAGATTACATGGATTCAAGAGTAAAATCCTCACTATCAGAAGAAGAGATTATTTTCCATCCTTACAATGCAATAGAACTTAGAGAGATTCTTAAGGAGAGAACCGATAAGGCCTTTGTAGGAGAAACTTTAGCAGACGGTGTTATCAGTAAATGTAGTGCTTTAGCAGCTCAAGAACATGGAGATGCTCGTAGGGCTTTGGATCTTCTAAGAGTTGCAGGTGAGCTAGCTGAGAGAAGCGAATCAGAAAGAATTGAAAAGAGTCATGTGGATACTGCTCAGAGTAAGATTGAGCGAGATAGGGTTGTTGAGACTGTAAGATCTCAGCCTAAGCATTCAAAGTTAGTGCTTTACACTATCTTAGATATGACAGAGGAGGAAGATGAAATTGCGACAGGCGATGTATACAGCGAATATAAAGAGTTATGCACAGAGTTAGAGATTTCAGAGCTTACACAGAGAAGAGTTTCAGGCCTGATAAGCGAGTTAGATATGCTTGGTGTAGTAAATGCTAAAGTGATTAGTAAAGGCCGTTATGGTAGGACACGTCAGATCAGTGTTGATTTATCTGAGAATATTCGAGAGAGGCTGGAAAAAATGGTAGAAGAGAAGTTTTACATGTGAGTATCCAGTAGAAACAAGGGGGTATAACAGGGGTATATGAACGAAGAAGCAGTCAAAGAACTAACAAAGCAAGGATGCATGGTTGAGAAAGAAGCAGCAGAAATACTCGAAGAGAACGATGTTGAACAGATTAAAGGCCTAGAAACCACTCCAATGTATATTTCAAAGCAGATGGTTGTAAGACTGCGCGAAAAAGTAGGTCTAAAAACAGAAAATACTTCTAAACAAGTAATTACAGCATCATCAACAGTACAGAACCCTTCTGAGAAAGTTGAGTCAGAAGAAATTGAAGAAAAAGAAAACGAACAGGCCCCGACTTCAACTGGAGAAAATAGCCCAGAAAAAGATGAAGACACTGAAATATATGATAATACTAGCAGCCATTTCTCGACTTCCAAAACTGTTGAAATAAAGGATTCAGGTAAAAGAGATAGAAAGACAACTAAGGTTGAGGTAATGGACGAGCAAGAAATCTCTATAGAAGAAAAAAATGTCCCTGAGTTCTTAGGAGTATTCAACGATCGCTATGACAAGATGAAGAAACTAATCATGAAACATAGAGAGATGAAATCAGCTACAACAATCAACAGATTAGAAAGAAGAAGCAAGGGCGATGAAGCCACAACAATAGGAGTAGTAAACGATACATACAGCACCAGTAACGGAAAATATATTGTCGAGATAGAGGACAAAACAGATACTTTCAAAGTTCTAGCAGATGAAAGACAAGGAGAACGTATAGTACCTGATGAAGTTATAGGAGTCCAAGGAAACTTAGGCGGAGATATTATCTACGCAGACAGTATTGTAAGGCCTGATCTGCCATTACCTGGTGAGACCAAAACAACTAAGCAAAAGGTTAAGGCCGCCTATATTTCGGATTTACATATCGGAAGCCAGGACACTCTTCACAAAAGAATGGAGAGATTCGCAAAATGGTTGCATACTGACGCTGCAAAAGATGTAGGTTATGTGGTGATTGCAGGAGACTTAGTAGAAGGTGTAGGAATTTACCCAGGACAGCAAGAAGAGCTGGAGATAAACGATATTTACAAACAGTATAAGGCCTTTGAAGACTGGTTTGAAAAGATACCTGAAGATATACAGGTAATAGCAGGGCCGGGGAACCACGATATTACTCGTTTAGCTGAGCCACAGCCAAAACTAGATGCAGATGTATTCCCTACAATTAAAGATTACAACAATTTTCACAGAGTTCAGAACCCTCAAATGGTTAAACTCCACGCAGTTGAAAGTAAAGGCCTGAAAAACCTGATGTACCATGGATACAGTTTCGATACTCATGCGGACCAGATCCAAGACTTGAGAGAAAAGGCCTATGAGCAGCCGGAACATTTGATGATTGACTTATTGAAGAAAAGACATCTTGCACCAATGTTTGGATCTAACTTGATGGCGCCTAACGGTAATGATCCATTGGTTATGAATGAGAAACCGGATATATTTGTCGCAGGGCATTTTCACAGCCATGCAAATTCGACATATAAGGGAGTTAATGTAATCTGCTCGAGTACTTTCCAGGCGCAGACTGATTTCCAGAAACGTGTAGGCCATGAACCAGATCCTGGTAAAGTTACGATAGTAGATTTCCATAATAGGAGGACAGAGGTGAAACAGTTCTAATGGTTTACATAGTGAGAAGCCCTGAGGATATTAAATCAAGTAAACTAGCTTTAATGGATTTAGAAGGTACTTTAACTCCTGTCAAAAGGAGAGTGCCTGAAAACGCCGGTAAAGATGAATTGTTGAAGGTTCTTGAAGGAGAGAGCTTGGAAGAAGCACAGGAGATCGGTTACTGGTCAGGCCTGAACTTTTTAGCCGGTGAGAGACCTGAAAAATATTTTGAAAGAGTAAAAATGTGGAAATCCGGAGAGATAAGTTTTGAAGATTTTGAATCTAGAAATGTTGAACTGTGGAATAATTTTTTGGAAGATTCAGAGTTTAAAACAGCTAAAGAGCTGGTCAGATGGTATAACAAAAAATTTCTTAATCTTAGAATTGATGCAGATAAACTTGTTGAGACTTGCAAGGAAAAAAATAATCTAGAGGTAGGTATTATCACCCATACAAGTAGTTCAGTTGCTTTAGAAGCAGCTGTAGAACTAGGCGCAGACTTTGTAGTAGAGACCTGGAGCTTCAGCTTTGAAGATGATAAGTTTGGTTTTACAGAGCACAAAGATTATGCATTGGATAAAAATAAATTGATTGAGCAGATTGAAGAACGTACAGAATTTGTAGCATTTTTCGGAAACGGTAAAAATGATTTAGAGATCGCTGAGAACGCAGATAAAGCATTTATGATAGAGAACAGAGACGAAGTTAATTACGATAAAGTTGACGGATTTACAGGGAGTTTCCAGCAAGTTATTAGGGAAGCTAAGAAAATGGGGGAAAAACAGTGAAAACAAAAGAATACTTTGAATCAATAAGCGAGGAAACTGAGAAGGCCTACGAGGTCGCAAGAAAAGCCCGTAAACAGTCAAAAGACCCTGAACAAAGAGTAGACATACCTGTTGCAACGGACTTACCCGAAAAGGCCTCAAGTCTAGTTATAGCCGCTCAATTCAACGAATTAGAGGATCAAGGAGTTCCTGAGAGAATAAGAGAGCTTGAAGATAAATACGGTAAGAATGACGAGCGTGTTGCATTCCAGATTGCCCGTGAAATCGCAGAGGAAAAATTTCTGGAGTTCGATGAGAGAGAAAGAGCCTGCGATGCAGGCCTAAGAGTCGGAGTTAGCTACATGACAGGAGGTATTACTACAGCTCCGCTTGAAGGGATTGGAGAGGTGAAAATCCGGGAGAATGATGATGGATCAAAGTATTTAGCAGTTTATTATTCGGGTCCTATCAGATCTGCAGGAGGAACAGCAAGCGCCATGAGTGTTTTAATCGCGGACTATGTTAGGATTGGTGTAGGCCTTGACAAGTTTAAGCCTTCTGAAACTGTTATTGACAGGTATGCTACAGAGGTTGAGGATTATTATAACCGTGTGACTGCTAAGCAGTATAATCCTACTCGTGAGGAGACTAAACGGATTGCTGAGAATGTTCCTGTCGAAGTCACAGGATCTCCAACCGAGGATTTAGATGTATCTAACTATAAAGATCTTGATAGAGTTGAAACGAATAAGATTCGCGGAGGTATGTGTTTAGTATACTTAGATGGTCTGCCATTGAAGGCTCCAAAAATTAAGAAAAGAATCGAAAAATGGGGTAAAGACTTTGGTTTAGAGCACTGGACATGGATTAAAGATTACTTAGACCTGCAGAAAGAGATCCACAGCTCAGGGGATGATGAAGAGTCTGAAGAAAAGGAAGAGTCCAAGTATACTCCAAGTGATAAATACTTAGGTTCGTTAACTGCTGGGAGGCCTGTATTTGGGCATCCTGGTGAGAAAGGAGGGTTTAGAATAAGATATGGTCATTCAAGAACTAACGGTTTAGCAGGTGTAAGCTTCCATCCAGCTACTATGGAGATTACTCAGAGGTTTATAGCGATTGGAACTCAGCTAAAAGTAGAGTATCCGATGAAAGGTACTGTAGGGACACCATGTGATACTATAGAGCCTCCTACTGTAAGATTGAAGTCTGGAGAAGTGATACGGGTAGATTCCAGAGAGAAAGCGATAGAATTAGAAGATGAAATAGATGAGATACTTTTCTTGGGAGATATGCTTGTTACTTATGGAGAGTTCATAGAGAACGGAAAACGTTTGATTCCGTCACCTTATGTCAGCGAATGGTGGGATAAGGAAATGGATAGAGCTTTGAAAGAGAAGGAGATGGAGCTTGGTAAGGATTTCTCAGACAGAGATCCAACACCAGAAGAGGCAGAAAAAATAAGCAAGGCACTAGACATCAAATATCATCCACGATGGACACATTTCTGGACAGATGTAAGTCCTGGAAACTTCAAAGAACTGTACCAAATGCTGCAGAACAAGGAACACGAACAGAAAAAAGCTAAGAAAGCATTAGAACAGGCCTATATACCTCATAATAAAGACTTGGAGATTGAAAAGAGTGATTTGAAGGCGTTAAAAATACTTTTAGACTTGAAAAACGACCATACTGATAAACTGGATATGGTTGAAAGCTCTGAGGACATACCGAAATTTATTGAAGAAGTTTCAGGCCTTGAAATCGGTAAACAGTCTACGCACTATATGGGAGGTAGAATGGGCCGCCCAGAGAAAGCAGAGAAAAGAACATTGACAGGTAAGCCACAGATGCTCTTCCCGTGTGGTAAACAAGAAGGAGGCCGAATGAGAAACCTTTCAGCCGCCTACAACCAAAAAATGCACGGCGGAAAACAGGGAATAGTAAAAGAAAACATAATCCATAACCGCTGCACAGAATGCAACGAAGTTACACATTACAGCTTCTGCCGTGAATGCGATACACCCGCCGACCCTATCTGGTTCTGCAGCAACTGCTTCAACGAATACAGCGAAAAACCTGAAGAATGCGAAAGCTGCGGCAATGAAAGATTCCAGAGACATAAGAAAACAGATATCAACGTCAAAGAAATGATGGACAAAGCCCTTGACAACTTAGGAATGAAAGAGCCGCCAGAACTTTTAAAATCATTCAGAGGAATGACATCAAAACACAAACACGTAGAACCTATAGAAAAAGGCCTCCTAAGAGAAAAACACGACCTCTACGTCAACAAAGATGCAACAGTCCGATACGACGCCCTAGACATCCCAATAACACATTTCAAGCCTAGAGAAATATCTGCACCAATAGAAAAACTGAAAGAACTAGGATACACACATGATATAGAAGGAGAACCATTAGAATCAGACGATCAGGTGCTGGCTTTAAGGCCTCAAGACATTATAATCCCTGAATCAGAGAGAACTCAGCCAGCCTCAGACTACTTTGTCAATGTAGCAAACTTTGTAGACGATTTACTAGAACAATTCTACGGATTAGAACCATACTATAATGCAGAATCAAAAGAAGATCTAATAGGATCTTTAGTAATAGGCCTGGCACCCCACACGTCAGGAGGAACAGTAGGACGAATAATAGGATTTACAAAAGCTAAAGGAATGTATGCACATCCATACTGGCACGCAGCGAAGCGCCGTAACTGTGACGGAGATGAGGACGCCATCTTACTGCTTATGGACGGCTTATTAAACTTTTCAAGAGATTTCCTGCCGGACATGACAGGTGCTAGAACTATGGATGCTGCTTTGATTCTTTCTACTGTTTTGAATCCTGATGAGATTGATGATGAGGCCTGGGCGATTGAAACAGTCTCTGAGTATCCTCTAGAGTTTTACTATGAGACTCAGGAGTACAAGAAGCCTTGGAATTTGGACTGTGAAATTGAGATTGGTGAAGACATTGTGCATAGTGATGAGGCGTTTACTCATGGTTTTACTCATGAAACTGTGGATATTGATGATGGGCCTGACCAGTCGGAGTATGTTACGTTGGATGAAATGAGTGAGAAGACTAGTGCTCAGCTGGGTATTGGTGAGAAGATTGCTGCTGTTGATGAAGATAACGTCGCGGAACTGTTGTTGCAGAAGCATTTCTTACCTGATATAAGAGGTAATCTTCGTGCTTTCTCCAGGCAGAAGATGCGTTGTGTTGATTGTAATGAGAAGTTTAGGCGTGTGCCAATGACAAATCAGGCTATTGCGCCTACTGGTAAGACTACTTCTAAATGCCCTGAGTGCGGTGGCAAAGTTTTGCTTACTATTACTGATGGAACGATTAAGAAGTATATGCAGCCTTCTAAAGATATTATTGAAGAGTATGAGGTTACGCCTTATCTGAGGCAGCAAGTACTGATGATTAATCGTTCGCTGCAAAGTCTTTTCGGCAAGGATCAGCGCCAGTCTGGGCTGAAGCAGTTCACATAAAAGATATAAGTGTTATTTCGAAGTAACAAATATGAGGTTTGGTGTTGCGGAAAGAGAAGATCAGTTACCGCCCTTACCCAATAACTACGATGAAGACCCATATTCACAGGTTTTTGTAGCTAGGGATAATGGAGAGGTACTAGGTCTCGGAGCATACATACAAAAGGATAATTCTGGGGTTATAGACTATCTAAGAGTTTTTGATAAAAACCAAGGGAAAAATGTGGCCTCAGGACTACTAGAAAAATGTATAGAACACGCCGAAGAATCGGGGGCCGATTCTATCTATTCTCTGGACACTGTTTTAGACGGCAAGGTGCAACACCTGCTACAAGATAAAGAATTTGAAGCCTCAGGATTTTTACTGGATAACAAAGTCTCAAATGTATCTGAGAAACCAGGAGGAGGTTTTAATGTTCAATTCTGGAAAACTGATGCTGAGGTAGAATCCTATTTACCACAAGAAATTCGTAACTTTACCAACAACTCGTTGCCACAGCAGAGAGAAATAGATTACCTTCAACCTCAAAACCCTGAAAGAGCTACTGGATCTCTCAATATCTCAAGAAGGAAAAATGAAAACAGCCAGAGAGGTAATTTTCTGAGCCTACAGGTGGGTCAAGGCCAGAGCCTCCAGCATCATATGGACGAAGCCATCAGAAAGCTCGAAGAAGGAGATTACTGGGCGAAAGAAGTAAAGGTAGATTCATCGGAACCAATAGCTTATCCCGTTTCCAAGTCATTATATGAAAGAGGTTACAGGCCTGTCAACTTCTCACCAAATAACGAACTCACTATGATGGATCTGGATGTGGTTGCAGGAGAATACCGTCTAACTCCGGAAACCAGACAGTTGCTGGAGGAAACAGGAATCAATTTTGAAGTTGTTGAAGAAGATGAACTTTCAGATACTATTAATTTTCTGCCGGGTTAAATGATCGGAACATTAATTAGGTTTGACGCCTTACCAGTTTATTATGAGCGATAAAGTTGAGATCCGGGAAGTTATGACTGATGGAGTTATTGCAATTGAAAAAGATCAGACGATTACAGAGGCGGCTGAAATACTTGAAGATGAATGGATTCGAGGCCTTGTAGTTGTAGACAATGGTGAGGCTGTAGGAATAATTGTATGCCGCGATATTGTTTACCAGGTTGTTAAGGAAGGATTGAATCCGGAAGAAGTCACTGTAGAAGATATTATGAGCACTGACTTGATAGTTGCTGAGGCAGATGAGTATCTCAATGAAGTAGCCATGGCTATGGCTAAAAACAATATTTCGCGTGTGCCTGTAGTTGAAGGGGATATGTTGACAGGTATTGTGACGCAAAGCGATATTTTACGGGCATGGCCTGGATTTGCCGAGATTATGGAGGAAGAAGTTAATAGGGAGAATGCTCCGAAACCTGATGAGTATGTAGATGATAACATGCCTGAAGGATATGACGCGGACGTAGAGGAAGAGTAGAACTAAACCAAAATTTTTTATCCTATCCTTTTATTTTACTTCTAAGCTAACTTGATGGTATGGAGATTGTTGAGGAGGTTAAAAGACGCCGTCAGACAGTAATAGTTGAGGATGTTGACTCAGCATACTCCGAACTGAAAGATCTTCTCGAAGGCAGAATGAGCTTTGACCATGTCCATGAAGAAAAATATTACAATGATGTGGAAGCTGGTAAGACTAGAGCTAAATTAAGAACAGAGGAACATCTTGACCAGTTCACAGAAGAAGAACTTGAAATCCACATTGTAGTAGACTCGGACGAAGAAGAAATGAATCTTCAAATAAGGGCTAAACTTTTGACACACTACCCTGAAAAATATAGATATCATACAACTGTCTGGTATTATGCATACCGTTCTTTATACGATAAATTCCTATACGGAAGCGTTAGAGAAGGTTACGAGCCTGCTGTCGAAGAAAAACTTGAAACCTTGATGGAAAATATTAGAGAGAGTTTGGAGGCCTAAAAAGATATGGTGGAGTTTACACATACAGGTTTTTCAGGTAAAGAAGATCACTTTTTTGTTAAAGAGGATCCTGCCAGAATTTATAGAGGCATTAAGGATGTTCTTGTGAATGAGTTCGATATGGATAGAATTGAGGAGATGCGTAACGAATTCAATGTTTCGTCGCCTAAAGATAAGATTAGAATGCATGCATTCAAGGAGAAAAGTCCTCACACATTAATCCATTATAAACTTTCTTGGAGATCTAAAAACCCAAAGAGTGTGTATAAGCAGGATAGGGATGATGATATTTTGAAAGCGAAGGTTAAGACATCTGCTAAAATCAGAAGTTATTATCCTGGCAGAAATGAATTCTCTTTCGAACCGAGTTTTCCAGGTGAAAAACCTTACCGTAATCCGGTTGGTGGAGGACTGAATCCGGAGCACGAATCTAGATGGCATCGAAATAAATTTTACAAAGTTTTAGTAGGGATATGGCATAACAAGCTTTACAAGAAAGAAATTCACAGGTATGAAGAAGAGGCTGAGGAGACTTGTTTGAGAATCCATGATTTAATGAGGCAGAAGTTTGGTGTGGAGAAAACCATTGGACAAAGCGGCAGAGGCCATTACAATCCTCCGTGGAGTGGTTAAAAAATGTCGGACGAAGATCCAGGTTTCATTGAGAAAAGTATAATGCCATGGTTCAGAACCCCTGATCCGGACGGAAGCAAGGACAGGCCTGAACCGGATAAAGAGTTCCAAGAAAGAGATAATATATGGAGTGATTTCCATCTTTTTGATGGCCACTGGATAAGAGTCAGTAACAAAGTAGAGTGGTATGAAAGCCCGAATGTCCCGAAAATATACGCTGAACACAAATACATTTTCCGAAACATCGATATGGGCAGGCCTTACGAAAAATTCTATATGGAGAACCTTGATTCGGGAGAGTTCGCTTCAGATATGGAGAACTCAGGAGATTTACCTAGTGGAAAAGGAAAGTTCAGGATTGAACCTTCAATTGAAACGAAGTATCCGCCTTCAGGTGACAATGACTTCTGCTTAGTCGAGTATAATGTTGATGCAAGGTTAAAGTATAGTATGCCTGGCGGAGTATCTATTCTTCCAAGATTCTTAGCTTATCCATTAAACAGGTTTTACAAATGGGCATTCCTAAAATTCCTTGGAGAAGAAATGATAGAACATGATGGCGAGTTCGCCCGCCAGAAACTGATAGAGTATTTCGAATACATCAGGAAATACCATGGTGAAGAACCAGTACAAAGTAAAACGAGAGAAGCATCCTTCAAACCAGCAGTTGAGGAAGGAGTATTCTTCCAATAATAACCTGCCTAAAATAGAAGTAATTGGTAAGGATGAAACTTTGTGAATTGTTCAAATTTCAAAACTCTATTTAGGCTATATTACCTGAATTAATAACGTCTTACTAAATTTAGCTTCCATTTTGGCGTCTAAGTAAACTTTATAATAAAGCTAATATAAATAGTATTTGTGTTTTTGAAAGGCCAGTCTGCGATTGAGTATTTGATGACTTATGGTTGGATGCTTCTAGTCGTAGCGGTAGTTGGTGGCGCTATTTTTAGTATAGCTCAAACTCAGGCTGTTGATACTGTTTCTGGATTTTCTGGCGGCGATATTATAGTTGAAGAGTTCGGTATAACTAATAATGATGAATTACAGCTAGTTTTACGTAATGCTGGCAGTGATCGTACCACAGTAAACCGTATTAACATTACTGATAATCAAAACAAGCACACTACTTGGATTGGAGAACTAAATATTGGGGTCGGCAGCACAGATACTGTTTCTTTAGCTAACGTATCTAGAGAAGGAGGCGCCAATAATTTAGACGCCAGCATTAATTACGACCAAGGCGGCTTAAGCAATCTCGATACAGGAGGCAGTATAAGTGGCAACATCCAAATTATTAGTGAATCTTCTATAATAGACGAAAGAACTCAGTTTTACACTGATTTCTCAGAATATTCTAATGGTGCTAGCTTGTTTGATGATAATTGGAGTAGAGAGCTGGACGCTGATGAGGATAATGCAAATCTTACTGCATCTGAACTTCAATCAGGAGGGGAAAACTATGATACTGCGGTCTTTTCACGTATTGGGGCCAACCGACAATTGGCAGGGTTTGATGAAGTTACTAGTACTTCTGGAGAAATTGAAGGTTATGCAGTATGGCAATATAATGATTCTGTGGATGTGGCCGGGGAAGAGGAGATGAGGCCTTCTATTTTGGTCCACGGGTCGGGGGACATTGGAGATGATATAGCAGGGGTAAGGTTCGAAAACCATCCTGAAAGCGGTTACTTCGATATTTCAGAATATGATAGCGGTGATTGGTCTGGGCAATTTGTTGAACAGGATTATAACTTCGTCGAAGACAACTATTATGCGTTCCGCGTCTGGACTGACGGCAATGATGCAGAGATGACAGTCTGGGAATATGAAAACGAAGAAGAAGCACTCGATGGAGTAACTGCATCTACAAATCAAATTACTGTAGATTCAGGAGACTTTAACGGTATTTTCGAGTGGCAATCAAATGATGCCGAATACCCATTTGTTGAAATCGGATTTGGAATAGAAGGAGAGGAAGCTCCTACTCAGCCAATAGAATGACTTCTAAAAAAGAGGCTGACAAAAAATGAATAAAGAAAATAAACTGTTTTTAGGCCTTACAATCATAATAATAACTGTTATTTTGTTTATGGCCTACTTGAATTATGAAGAAGATTCTGATCAAGAGCCTCAGTTGGCCTCAATGGCTGAAAGTATTGGAGGAGGCTCTGGTTTTGTAGAGGCTAATCCTGGCTTCGCTTACTGTGATTCATCCGGTTTTGAAACAGTTAATACTAGAGAGTCGTTAGTTTCTGCTTTAGAATCTGCAAGCGAAGGAGATACTGTTTTTATTGAGGGTGATACCGAGATTGATATGACGGGAGAAGATGAATTAGGTGTTCCTGAAGGCGTATCTGTTGTAAGTAATCGTGGCTGTGGTAATTCTGAAGGCGCACTTTTGTTTAAAAATGATGCAGAAAAAGACCAAGGAATATTTGGGACAAGAGGGGATAATGTAACTATTTCAGGTCTAAAATTAGAAGGCTTTGGAACAAGCTCTGAGCCACATTCTAGGGACAAGACTAGGGCTGCAGGAATTAATGTGCATCATAGTTCTGCTGAAATATACAATAATGTGGTTGACAATTTTGTAGGCCGTTGTATTGTGGGTGCAGGAGATAATTTGCATATCCATCATAATGAGATTTCTTACTGTAACCAGTATGGCTATGGTTATGGTGTGGCAGTTCACGAAAGCAATGCCTTGATTGAAGCGAACCATTTTAAGCATTATAGGCATGCTATTTCGGGTTCAGGTAGTTCAACCGTTTATGAAGCCAGATATAATATTTTCGGCCCAGGGAGAACAAATACTGATGTTGACATGCATGGAACTGTTGATACCCGATGTTCGAGCCAGAGCGGTGGCGATGCAGGAACAAGCCAACATATACATCAAAATACGTTTGTTGCAGGCGAAACTTATAGTGGAAGTGGCCATTCATATATTAAAATAAGAGGTGAGCCAATTGAAACTTCAGTTATTGAGCATAACTGGTTTAAAGGAGATTTAAAACATAGAACTGTTGAAGAGAGAGCTATTGAGCAGTCTAAGCCTGAAGAGG
>LKMQ01000017.1 GCA_001564145.1 Nanohaloarchaea archaeon B1-Br10_U2g29 | reverse complement strand
CTCTCGGGGCTCATCGAATTTCCTGTTATTTTCTTCATTACTTAACTGTTGAGGCCTATTTTGTTTTTTGTTAAGGTCTCCGGTGGGTTTGTGAGATCTACTGGAAGGCCTGCTCAGGGAAGAACTTTTAGTTCTTTCTCGGAGACCGGGATTTGTTGATCTTGGCTCCTAATGAGTTCTAATTTTTCCTATTTTAAGGAGGTATTTTTGTTTGAATAAGAAAGATGTTGAGAGGCGGAGGCAGAAGATTAAGTCGGCTGTTAGCCCTGAGAATAGGGGTAATGGTTATTGGAGGGAGCAGCGCGGTGTTAAGCGTCACGGTGATAATTGGAAGCATTTTTTGGTTAAGGCTGCTGTTTTCCAGTTTTTAAGTGATCAAGGTCATGAGGTTTTGACTGAGGTTGAGATTCATGAGGGTTACAAGGTTGATGTTTTGGATGCTGAGACTGCCTTGATTTATGAGATTGAGACAAGTTTAACTAAAAAGACTCGTAGAAGTAAGTTAACGCGTTATTTGGATCCTGATACTGATTTTGGTAGAGCTGTAGAAGATATAGTTTTTATTGATCCGACCGAGTTACCTGATGATATCCAAGAATTGAAGGAAGAAATTGAGGCCTATCTGACCTATTAAAGAACGAAAAGAAAAAATATATTTGATCTGAAAGTTTTTTAGAATCTTTTTTATCTTCTGAACAGGTTGTTTATCGCTGATGATGCTCTTTCTAGGCCTCTGTTCATGGTTTCTCTAACTCCTCGTTCAGGGGTTTTTTCTTCGGTGTCGATCTCAAATGGAGGGGTTGACTCAGTTTCAGGTTGTTCTGTCTTTGGATCATTCTCTGTTTCTGCTTCATCGACTGGTTCTTCTGTTACTGGTGCTTGGATTTCTTTTCCTGTTTGAGGGTTTCTACTATCTGTCTCAGAACCTGTTTCTTCTTGTTCTGCTACTGGGCAGCTTCTACCCCAGCAGTATATTTCGCCGTCGGATTCTATCTCTGTTGAAGGAACTTCACAGCTTCGTCCCCAACAGTAAACAGGGATCTCTACATTGCTCTCCATGAGGTTGCTTGGTAGTCTGCAATGTTCTCCTACACAGTAAGTCAGGTCTACGTCGCCAAAGTGGTTATCCATTGAGGCTTCACAGCTTCTGCCCCAGCAATAAATGCTTCCTTCGCTGGTTATTTGAGCTTCAGATGGTGTTTCGCATCTCTGTCCCCAACAGTATATTGATCCATCGTTCAGTTCGGCTTCTGAAGGCGCCTCGCAACTTCTGCCCCAGCAGTATACTGTTCCATCTTCTAGAACTCTTTGTTCTACTCTATCGCTTTCTTCTCTTACGGGTAAAGGCTGAGATGGTTGGGAGATTTCTCTATCGGTTTTTAGTTCTGCCATTTTCTGTGCAGCATTCCTTACTTCATCCCCACATCTATTGTCTCTACATTGGACTGCTATACTCACTAATGAAGCTGTCTGCGATTTACTCAGGGAAGAATCTACATCGTTTAAAGCTGCTCTTTGCAGCTCTAACATTTCCCTGGCAGTTTGTTCGCCTGCTTCTCCTGCTTCAATCTCTCTTTCAGAACGGTGAATACCTTCTTCTAGGCTGTTTCTCAAGCTCTCAAGTGAAACAGCAGTTCTATCAAACTCTCCGTTTGACGCAGAACTTCTTATCTCATCAATTAAAACTGATTTCTCTTCGTTTCTTTCAATCATTGATTCACAATAATCGCCTGAAGACTCACATCTATCCAAATTAGACCTTAACTCATTGATACTAGAGCTCAAACTCTCTAAATCTGTGTAAAGGCCTTGAGCTTCAGCTACAGTACATGAACTATCCTGGCATAAGGCTCTGTCACTGTTTTCAGCAGCTGCTACTCCAATAAAAACTAGAGATAGGGCTACCAGTGTTAAAATTCTTTTCATAGCGAAAGCTACAATATAAAATAAATCTTTATATTTCTATCTGTTAAAAAGAAAAAAATTTTTTATTGAGGCCTAAAAGTTAAAATAAGGTGTTTTAATCTTCTGAAGCCTCTTGTTCTTTCTCAAACATCTTTGGAAGCTCTTCCAGTACGTGGTCTACAGCTTTTTTGTCGGTTGGAACTGTGAATCTTTTCTTGTAGACTGGTTCTTCGTCGTTGTAGTAGCCTGTAGCTACTTGGATAAAGCTGTTTTCGTCTCCGTTGTCTTGGATTGCTTTGTTTCGGCTGACTTCTACAAATTTTTCTCCTGGGAAGTTTCCGTAGTCTCGTCTTTCTTTTTCAATTGTCTCGAACTGTACCATGATACAGTTTTTGAGGCCTTAGTTATTTGTAGATTCTGTTTCTAGCCATTCTTCTGCCCATGTATTGATTTCTGTGAATACATTTTCCAGTGATAGGCCTTTTTCTGTGAGTTTGTAGTATGATGCGATTGGGTCTTTTTCTACTCTTTTTTCTACTATTTCTTCTTTTTCGAGTTCTTTCAGGACTCTTGAGAGTGTTCTTGAGGAGGCCTGTGTTGATTCTTTGATTTGGTTGAATCTTTTTTCTCCGTTCATGAGGTCGTTTATTATGATTAGTTTCCATTTGCTTCCGATGGTTTCGAAGCTTTCTATGACTTTGCATGGGCCTTCTGTCATAGGTTACATATCTGTCTCCTAACTTTTTATATTGGTTTGTATATGAACTAGATAACATTATGAAATCTGAGGATTTGAATGAATTACGCAGAGAAGCAGAAGAAAACCGACAACCAAGTCATGATATCACTTCTCTACTTTACCATAGGTGGAGTCCAAGAGCTTTAGGCCAAGATATGAGTGAAGATGATTTGAAATCTTTATTTGAAGCAGCACGTTGGGCGCCTTCAAGTTACAACAACCAGAGCTGGAGATTCATTTATGCAACGCACGAAGACGAAGAGTACAAAGATTTTGCCGATATTTTGAATGATTTCAATGCTGGATGGGCAGAGCCAGGATATGCACTTATCGTAGTGGCTTCCAGAAAGACTTTCGACCACAACGGAGAGCCTTCAAGAACCCACAGCTTCGATACAGGCGCTGCATGGCAGAACTTCGCATTAGAAGCAACGAAAAGAGGCCTAGCAGCTCACGGAATGCAAGGACTAGATTACGAAAAAGCCAGGGAAGAACTTGGAATTCCTGAAGAGTTCGAAGTCGAGATGATGATCGCTGTAGGCAGCAAAGAAGATGAAGAAAGCTTAGATGAAGATATCAGGGTTACTCCTAACTCCCGTAAAGAGCTAAGTGAAATAGTTTCAAAAGGAAACTTCAGCTTCTAAAAATATTTTTTCTTCTCTCTTTTTTATTCCTTCGAATTAAACAATATTTTATGTCTGTTATCCGTGGAGTTACCGTAACTATAATTCTGAGTTTTATGTTGTTGACCACAGCTTCAGGAGTCTTCATCTACCTGATTTCAGGCTATCCGAATCCGGAAGTTGAGAGCTTCCAAATTAATTCAAATGATACAGGAGAAGAGCTAATAGCGAACGTTGAGGCCTCAGTAAGAAATATAGGTGGAGAAGGAGAGGTAAGAGTCGAGGTCAGATCTTTGAATGAAAGAGATGCAGTAATTGACTCACGTGCTCAAACTGTTTTCATGGCCCAGAATGAAACACGAGTATTCAGTGAAACATTTAACGCGGATGACGCTGACAATATAGGTTTAGCGGTTTTCGCGCCTGGAAGGCCTCAAGTAATTAGAGATGAGTCAGAGTTATTTGAAAGGATCGAAAGATAAAAGAGTAAGAACTATAATTTGGAAACATGGTTGATGCGACAAACTTTGAATCCCGTAAAGGAGAAAGCTTCAAACCTGATTCTCTAGCTGTTATCTTCAGGGAAGGCCAGTTAGTTATGGATTTCAAAAAGACCTCGCCTAGACTGGATCAGTCAGGGAGCGATAAAATACAGACAGTAGTATCGGAACATAACCCGGTTGTTGTGAACCCAAGGAAAGCTAAAGCATTTTCTAAGCTTCTTGAAAAAAATATTGAAAGCTATGAGGAAAAGTACGGGGAAATAGAGCTAAATGAACAGGAAGAGGAAACAGAAGATCAGGAAGAGCAGCAGGATTACATCGCCTAAAAAAATTAATTTAACTCTAGGCCTCCAATAAGTATTTGGGGGAGAAGTTTTTCTTTGGAAAACACTGTTATAGACGACGCAAGAGTATTAACAGCAGATTACTTGCCGAACAGAATGGTTCATAGAGACAATGAAAGAGAGGTCATAGCGTCTAACCTAAGGCCTATACTGGATGATCAGCCGCCTATAGACATGCTAATATATGGGCCGCCAGGCACAGGAAAGACGGCGATGGCAGAATATGTTGTCAATGAACTGGAAAAGCATTCTCCTAACCTTTTAACAGGTATAGTCGACGGCTTCGGACAGCCCAGCCGGTTTGAAGTATATTACAAACTGCTTAGAGACATGAACGAGTTTGTGACGCGCGGCGGTACGTCAACTGAAGAGCTGGTTGATAAGTTTGAGCAGAAGGCCTATAATGCGCCAATGGTTATAGTAGTAGATGAAGCAGACCAGATTAAAGATGAGAAAGTACTTTATGATCTTTCAAGGTTCCAAAACGCTGCAATTATTCTGATAGCAAACCGTGAAGACGTATTTGTTGATATGGATGACAGGATAAGATCTTCATTCTCCTCAATAGATGAGATAAGGTTTAAGGCCTACGATGATAGGGAGTTAGTAGATATTCTTGAAGACCGGGTAGAGTACGGTCTTAGAGATGGTGCAATCGAGAACTCTAATCTTAAATTTATAGCTTCAAAGTCCGGAGGGGATGCAAGAGTCGCAATCTCAACCTTGAGAAAAGCAGCACAGAAAGCTGAAAGAGAAGGAATGGAACAGATTAATAGAGAAGTTGTGAAGGAAAGCTTCTCAGATGCTGTCAAAGACAACCGATCAATCTCTTTAAAGAAGTTGAATGATGATCAGAGAAAACTTTACGATATCCTGAAAGAAGAGAAAGAGCTTCCATCACGCGAGCTTTTTGAGGCCTACAAAGAAGAAGTAGAGGAGCCGCCAACAGATCGAACACTGAGAAGATATATGAAGAAGATGGAGTCTTACGGTCTTGTCGAAGCAAAAGGCTCAACCAGAGATCGAAAATATATGTTAAAGGAGTGAGCAAGGTTTTATTCTATAGAATCCCTAAAATAAAATTATGGATATTCAGCTTCTAATCCTAGTGCTTCTGTTCGTCGTGACAGGTGCAATAATTAAAGGCCTTGCAGGTTTCGGTTTCGGCATACTAGGCACAGCGCTTCTAATGAACTTCGTAGATCCTTCCATTGCTATTACTGTCATGATTTTACCAATGTTAGCTGTTAATATTCCTTTGATTTTGGAGGCAGAGTTTCCAGCTTTGAAAAGCTGTGTAAAAAACTTCAAATTTTTCCTTTTGACAGGTCTTATAGGCTCTGTAATAGGTGTCTTGCTCGTAGATTTTTTACCAGTTAATCTTCTTGCGGTTTTAGTGGGGTTCCTAGCAGTTTTTTACGTCTATATTAAACAGGATTTAGTTTACAAGCCTGAAGCTCACGTTTCTAAAACTTTTACTGAGAAATGGCAAAGTCAGACAGTCATAGGGCTGTTCTCTGGAACAGTCTTCGGTGCCTCGAACATAGGACTGATGTTTGTAAGCTATCTCGATCGCTTAGAAGTAGATAGAAAAACTTTTGTAGGGCTTTTATCACTTCTAATACTCTTTGCCACGGTCTTGAGAGCCTCGCTTTCACTCGGTACAGGCCTGTACAATTTGGAATTATTGATTATTTCTTTACTGGCTTCTGTTGCAGGCGTTATATTTGCTGAGCTCTCCGCGAAGCTAAGTCATAGTGTTGATAATATTTATCTGAAGTATCTGACTTTGATTTTGATCTTGGTTTCAGGGCTAAGAATACTCTGGAACAACATAGTTTCATTCTAGTATATACTCTATGAGAGATGGATATGTGGACTGGAAAAATGCTTACTTTAACATTGGAATTCAATTGGATAATTCAAGAAATGATTCTATAACTCCCTTTTCCAAGAATAGCGCCATCATGTCTCAAGAAATTTTTAGATAAGTTTTACTAAATTGTTTGTAATAGTTTGGTTGATAAACTTAGAGAAATAAGATTTTAATATGACGAGGGTTTTAATCACCGGTCCTACAGGAACAGTTGGTGAGGCTTCTGCCAAATATTTAGCGGATAAGGGCTATGAAGTTGTTGGAGTAAGTAGATCGGTCAGACCTCAGGAATATTTTGCTGAGACTGCGAATCTAGACTTATTAGACACAGAAGACGTTGAAAAGCTGGAAGAGTTAATGATGGACTGTGATGCAGTTTTTCATTTAGCTTGGAATCTTTCGGAAGAAAACTTTGACACTGGTACAAAATGGAAGGGAAATATAGAGATTTTCGAAAACGTTTTGCAAGCTGCAAAAGATACCGAGGTCCGTATATTCATTAATGGATCATCGATTCATGCAGGAACAGGTGATATCAAGGCCTACACTGTTGAGGCCTCGCTTGAAGATACTCCGGAACCTTACCGCTCAAGCATCGATCCTGAAAATAGTTTTGATTTAAGGAAAGATAGGCCTGAGAAGCTTCTATCTCCATTAGAGGATAATCCTGATAGTCCTTACGGCGAGTCCAAAGTTGAGACCGAGCATCGACTGAGAGAAGAAGTAGATAACGGATTTTTTGATTTAGGAGTCAGTATCAGAATAGGAGGAGTAAATGAAGAAGATAAATCTGAGCTTGAAGGAGAGCCCTACTACTCTAGCCTTTATTGGAGTCACAGAGATCTAGGAAGAACCATCGAACAGATAATTGAATCTGATCTCCAGAAAAAGAATGGTTACCACCAGTTTTATGGAGTTTCAGATAACGAAGGAAGAATATTCTCTATAGAGAATCAATTTATAGGAGAGAACTAATCAATGGAAAAGAAAAGAGTTGGAGTCATCGGAGGAGGTATCGCGGGCCTAGAAACAGCTTTAAAATTAGAAGGAAAAAATTTTGACTTAGATCTCTATGATCCTGAAAGTGAATTATTATTTTATCCAGCTAGTCATAGAGTGATTGAAGGATACTCAGCAAATAAAATCAGTATTAACTATGAGAACAAGTTCAAAGACCGGAGTATTAGGCATATTCAGGAAGAGGTCACCGGGTTTAATCCTGATACTAATGAGATAAAGACTGAAGAGGCCTCAAATATCTATGATTACATCGTCCTAGCTCCTGGTGCCGAAACAAACTATTTCGGATTGGATAAAGGCCTTACAGATACTTTGAAGTACCGTGAAGATCTTCACCATATTCGAGAAGAGATAGTAGAGAACGGTGTTGAGGAAGTTGTGGTTGTTGGCGGTGGAGCTACCGGGGTAGAAGCGGCTTCAGCGCTCCAAGAGGCCAGAGAAAATGAGGGTGCTGGTTTCAGTATTAGACTGGTTGAGGCTAATGACAGAATACTTTCTAGAAAGTCTGAGAAGCTCAGCAGGAAGGCCTCTAAAGTCTTGAGAAAAAACAGTGTAGAGATCGAGCTTGAAACAGTTGTTACAGAGATTAACTCAACCGGTGTAGTCTCGGAGGATAAAGAGTTTCCTGCTGATGAAGTAATTTGGGCTGGAGGCCTCAAAAAACATTCTCTGATTGAAGAATCGGATATTCCTCAAGATAAGATCGGTGTAAAAGTCGATGAGTTTCAAAGGGTTGAAGGTTTTGAAGATGTTTTTGCTGTAGGTGACTGCTGTTCTTATGAAGGTTCTCAGGCCCGAGCACTTTACGCACTATTTGAAGCTAAGGCCTCCGCAAAGAACATTAAAAGGTCTGAGAAGAATAAGAAGTTGAAGTCAAGAAGCATACCTTACGACCCTATCATAGTTTATTTGGGGGAAGGTAAATCTGCTTTAGAGTTCAAAAAACTTGTTTTAACAGGCATTCTTCCTAGTATGATGGAGAAGATAGGTATTGAGAAAAGGTATATGTGGACACGTAAGTACCTTTTCTAGAAAACTTTCTTTTTTAGGGCTAAACTGGTTTCCGGACATTCGGACAGCTCCAAATCGGTTTAAATAGGACTCAGCGATAATATTAGCTTGAAGCGATTTCCCGGAGGCCTAACCTTGGGGGAGGGGATGCCTATTTCTAAATCAGTACTAGAAGCTCAGACACCGAAAATAGTGAATGGCTGGAATCTTGTCGAAACAGAGACAGCTTTAGCATTTCCAGCACTGATCAAAAACCTTGCTGTGAACCATGATAAGATTCTATGGATAGACTCGTCTAACCAGGCTAAAACCCATTTCTTTGAATCAAGGCCTGAACTACTTGAAAAAATTTATATTGCAAGAGCCTTTACAGCACTACAGCACCATCAGTTATGCAAAAATATAGAAGAATACGATTTGATCGTCGTACCAGAAATTGACAAGCTATACGAAGAGAGCTCACTGTACTCCAATGAAAAAGCCCGGTTGTTCAAAAGTATGCTAGAAGAACTTACTGGGAAGATACTGTACTCTATATCTACAGAGATTGGTTTCAGTGCTGTAGACAGAGCTGATAACACGATCAAAGTTGAGCAGACTGATCAAGGCCTTAAGTTCTCACAGAAAGACAGGGAAACCCGTATCTACGCAGACAACACTGGACTTCAAACTACTGTACCGCTTTACGAGGAGGTGAAAGAAGAGAGATGGGAAGAACCAATCAAACCTATCGAAACAGGCTAGAAAACCTGAAAGAAAGCTTCAAACCCTTCAAAAGAGCGCTCAGAAAACAGGACAAAAAGTACCTTGACTCACTTTGGGAGAAAGCTTTCTACCACGCATCAGCCTCAAGCTACATGAACCCTCGTAACCCAGCAGAAACCGCTTTGATTTCAATACAGGTTGAACAGGAAAAAGAAATCCATAGATTAGAGAAGAGAATGGAGAAACTGGAAGAAGAGATAGAATGTTCAAGGTAGATTTTCAGGGAGAGAAAGCGGTAGAATGGAGTAGAAAAAACGGAAACTTAGGTAGAGAAGAGAAAGTTTACAGGCCTACAGTTTACATTTCAGGGAAAAGAGAGTTTTTGAAGAGGATCAGGTCTGAAACCGTAGGTAGGAGTTATGCTTCCCAGTTTGAGGAGTGGCGCACCTCGCCTGGAAAAACACCTGAAAAAGTCTTGAGAATCGACTTGAGAAAGCAAGAGGACTTTAAGAGTTTCAGGAATTATCTTAGGTCTGAGTATTCGAGGCCTGAAATCAGGTTTTTCCACGCAGGTTTAACTCCTCAGTTCAAGTACTGTCTAGAACAGGGTAGAAGCCCGGAGATTGAAGGAGATCTGGATATTTTGAGGCTGAGCCTTCCAAGAAGTAGAGCGGCTGAAAAAAGTTTGAAAGACCTGGAGATCGACGGCAAGAGGTACAGTTCTGAGTCGGCTGCTTTAGATGTTTTAACCGAAAAGTTTTCTGGTGAAGGACCTGACGTTTTGAGAATCAGTAGAGCCCAGGTCTTGGAGCTGGTTGAAAGTAAGACAGAGTTCAGTCTGGGAAGAGATTCAGGCCTGAAAAAATTAGCGGGGGAAAATACTGTTACTGCCTATGGTAAGACTGTTCATTCTCCTAGCCGTTACAGCGTTTCCGGGAGAGCTGTGATCGATGAATCTTCAAGCTTTATGCTTTCAGAGGCAGGAATGAAAGGCCTCTACGATCTTGTCGGGCGAACCTGGAAGCCGTTGCAGGAAGTAGCATGGGGAAGCATCGGAAATATTTTGACAGCGATAGAAATACGCCAGGCCTACAATAATAATATTTTGACTCCGTGGAAGAACTGGACTCCGGAAAAGCCGAAAAAAGCCTCAACTATGCGGAAAGCAGACCGTGGAGGATTCATATTCAATCCAAGGCCTGAGGTCTACCGAGATGTCCACGAAATGGACTTCGCCTCACTATTCCCAAACATAATGGTGAATAAGAATATTTCGCCGGAAACAGTAAACTGCAACTGCTGCAACAACTCCAAAGTACCGGAACTTGATTATTCTATCTGTGAAAAACAGATAGGCTTCATACCACATGTTCTAGGCCCGATAATACACGACCGTTCAAACTTCAAACAGAAAGAAACGGAGTACAGTGACAAGGCCTCAAAAGCGTTAAAATGGATTCTGGTCTCCTGTTTCGGTTACATGGGACACGCACACGCCAGCTACGGAGCCATCGAATGCCATCAGGCGATCCAAGCCTTTGACAGAAAGATCATGGTTGAAGCCAAAGAAATGCTAGAGGAAGAAGGTTTTGAGATAAAACACGGTATTATCGACAGTATCTGGGCGTCAGGAGAAAACGTAGAAGAAGCCTGTCAAAAAGTTTCTGAAGAGATAGGAATAGAATTAGAACATGAACATCATTTTGAATGGATCGCATTCGTCCCAAGAAAGAACTCTGAGATATCAACCTTGAACCGTTACTTCGGCAAAACAGTAGAAGGAGAAACAGTTACAGCAGGTATAGAAGTTGAACAAAGTTCGACGCCAGAAATAGTGAAGAAATGCCAGAAAGAAATGATAGAAGTAGTAGAAGAAGACAGAGAACAAGCCTTAGAAATACTTGAAAAATATGTTGAGAAAGTCGAATCAAGCCTAGTCAAGGAAGAAGACCTGGTAATCGAGAAAAAGATTACAAGAAATCCAGGAGACTATAAATCAGAGAATAGAAGTGCTGAAGCCGCTAAGAGAATGAAGAGAAAAGGCATAGACATCAGAGCAGGGCAGAAAGTAAAATATATTGTAAGAGACGCAAATTCAAGGCCTAGAGTACTACTGAATAACGAAGAAATAGACAGGTATGACAAAAATTTCTACGTTGAAAAACTGGAAGATGCTGCAGAACCAGTTTTGAGGCCTTTCGGATATAGTAAAATGGAGAAAAGAAATGTTAATTCTATTTTAAACAGCTTTTAGAGCTCTTTTGCCCATTCGTATCCTTCGTCTTCCAGTCTGTGAGCTAGTTCTGGGCCTCCGCTTTCCACTATTTCTCCGTCTATCATGACGTGTACATGATCAGGTTCTACGTAGTCTAGGATTCTCTGGTAGTGTGTGATCATGAGGAATCCTCTGTCTTGATCAGCCAAGTTGTTGATTCCGTTAGCTACTACTTTCAGTGCATCGATGTCGAGGCCTGAGTCAATTTCGTCGAGAATCGCGTATTTTGGCTGAAGTACTGCTAACTGTAGGATTTCGTTTCTTTTCTTTTCCCCGCCTGAGAAGCCATCATTCAGGTAACGGCGTGCGTATTCTTCATCCATTTCAAGCATTTCCAGAGCATCTTCCATTCTTTCACGGAACTCGGACTGCTTGATAGGTTCTTCGCTGTTTTCTTCTCTCTTTGCGTTGATTGCTTCTCGCAAGAACTCTGCTGTGGAGATACCGGAGATCTCTGAAGGGTACTGGAATCCCAGGAATAGGCCTTCACGCGCTCTTTCATCTGTTTCTTCATCTGTAACGTCTTCGCCATCTACAATTATTTTTCCTGAGTCGATTGTGTAGACTGGGTTTCCCATCAGTGATTTACATAAAGTACTTTTTCCTGATCCGTTAGGCCCCATTATTGCGTGGATTTCTCCAGGTTCAATCTCTAGGGAAACTCCTTTCACGATTTTCTGGTCTTCTACAGATACTTCTAGGTCTTTTACTTCCAAAGTCATACTGAATTTTTAGGCCTAAAGTTTCTTAATTAGAATCCTTTACCAGTTTCATCGCTTTCTCAGCAGCATCGATAATTTTCGGTGACTCCATCTCGTCTACATGAGAGTCCATTTCTTCGATACTCCAGAAACGTGCGTCTTCAGCGTCATCTCCAGGCCTTATCTCTCCTTCAACATCTTTAAATGATACTGTGTAGGCGTTACCTACAACATACTTGTCTGGGTGTTCTAGTTGAATTGTTGCCACCAGTTTCAGGTCTTCAGGCCTGGCTTTCAGGCCTGTTTCTTCTTCTAGTTCTCTTGCTGCGCCTTCCTCTGGTTTCTCATCGTATTCGAGGTATCCTGCGGGGTAGCTCCAGGTTCCTTTGTTGGGTTCGCCACCTCTTTTGATCAAAAGCACTTCTTCATTTTTTACAACGAATACGCCTCCGACTGGTACAGAGTTACGGTAAACAAATTTGCCACATTTATTGCAGTAGTATCTTTCTCTTTCTTCTTCAATCTTTTTTGAAAGCTCTGAGCCGCATCTGTAGCAGTAGTTAAGATTTTTCATCTTTTACACCTTTTTGTAAGGTTTCAAGGCCTAGAAGTGCGCATTTCATTCTCATAGGGCTTACATCAATACCTAACTGGTCTAGCATCCAGTCTTTATCAAGCTCCAATATTTCTTCCTTTGAAAGGTCTTTTGCTTCTTCTGTGAGAATTGATGTTGATGCTGTGCATATAGCGCAGGCATCGCTCTCGTGTTTTATCTCTGATAAACGGCTTTCAGTTATTTCTGCGTAAATCGTTAGGTGGTCTCCACAGCTAGGATTTTCGCCTTCTCTAACTAAATCAGAATTTTCTATGTTACCTTCATTCCGGGGATTTTTGTAGAGGTCAAGTATTTCGTCTCTATACATCGAATATTTTCACCGCTTCTCTAACTCCTTCCAATAATTTCTCCACGTCATCATCACCGTTGTAGATGTAAGGTGAGGCCCTGACAGTACCTGGTAAATCAAACTCTATGTGTTGTGGCTGGGCGCAGTGGTTCCCTGCACGGACCGCCACGT
>LKMQ01000016.1 GCA_001564145.1 Nanohaloarchaea archaeon B1-Br10_U2g29 | reverse complement strand
ATGGGATTAGCTGATAGGAGAGAGACTTCTCTTACAGTGAGGCACGGTGAAAGAGGTAAAATTGATAAAGTAATGATTTCAGAGACAAGTGACGGCGATAAATTGCTGAAAGTTAAGATGAGAGAATACCGTATCCCTGAACTGGGTGACAAATTTGCAACACGTCACGGACAGAAGGGAACGGTTGGTATGATAACTCCTGAAGAAAATATGCCTTTCACAAAACAGGGAATTACTCCAGACATCATCCTTTCAACTCACGCTATTCCAAGCCGTATGACAGTGTCACAGATAATTGAATTAATAGGAGGAAAAGCAGGAGCACTTCGTGGAGAACCAGTAGATGGTTCAGCATACGAAAACGAAGATGCAGATGACTTGAGAGATACCCTAGAGGAACTAGGATTCCAGAGAAGCGGAAAAGAAACAATGTACAACGGAGTTACAGGGGAAGAGATGGAAGCAGACATTATGATCGGTCCCGGATACTACCTCAAGCTAAGCCACATGGTTGGTGACAAAGTCCACGCAAGAGGAAGAGGACCAGTAACACTACTGACAAAACAGCCAACGGAAGGACGTTCACAGGAAGGAGGCCTCCGACTTGGAGAGATGGAAAAGGATGTATTCGTAGGACACGGAGCCTCACTACTCTTGAAAGAGAGATTCGGAGCTGACTCAACAGAAATCAAAGTCGATGAAGAAGGCAACATCGGTTATTACGACAGAAAAGAAGGTAAGTTCATCTCACCTGAAATGGATCAGTCAGAGTTTGAGGAGACTGAAATTCCTCACGCATTCCTACTGCTTATGAACGAATTAAAATCCATGATGATGGATACACAGATTGAATTTGACGAGGAATAGAAGGTGATCAAATAATGACTAAGAACATTGACAAAATAGAATTTGGAATTGTAAGCCCTGAAAAACTTGACAGCATGGCCGTAAAAGAGATTGACAAAGCCGAAGTCTACGACGCAGACGGATACCCTGTAGAAGACGGGGTAATGGACCCTGCACTGGGAGTAATCGACCCAGGAATGACCTGCCAGACTTGTGGCGGGAAGATCAGAGAATGTAAAGGCCATTTCGGAATGATCACTCTCTCAAGGCCTGTAGCACATGTACTATATTCCAAGAAAATCAGAAACCTTCTAAGATTCACAAACATAAACGAAAACGGTAATGTCAGTTGCCTGATTAAAGACGAGGATAAGGCCTTAAGAAAATCCAACAGGATGACAGAGGACCCTGAAACAGGGGAAGAAGTACCAGATATCAAACTGAACAAACCATACACATTCATGGAGGATGGCGAAAAGCTCACGCCTACTGAGATTCGTGAGCGTTTCAAGCAAATCCCAGATGAGATAGCGGCTAAATTAGGCGTAGAAGGAGGAAGACCAGAAGACTTGATATTGGAGAAGATTCCTGTACCTCCTGTAACTATTAGGCCTTCAATCACACTGGAAACGGGTGAAAGAAGTGAAGATGATATTACTCACAAACTGGTTGACGTTATTAGGATTAACAAGAGGCTACAAAACAATATTGAGATTGAAGCCCCTGATTTCATTATTGATGACTTGTGGGAGTTATTACAGTATCACGTTGCAACACTGTTCTACAACGATATGAATAGTGTTCCACCGGCAAGACATCGTTCAGGCCGTTCACTAAAATCATTAGTTGAAAGAGTACAAGGTAAGCAAGGACGTTTCCGTGAAAACTTGATCGGTAAACGTGTGAACTTCTCAGCTCGTACAGTAATTACTCCAGATCCAAATATCAGTATTAACGAGGTAGGAGTGCCTTACATGATTGCTGAAAAGCTCACTATCCCTGTAAAAGTCACTGAACGGAACTACGACAAATGTATGGAATGGCTTGAAAACGGTCCAGATACACATCCGGGGGTAAACTATGTATTCCAGCCAGATGGTAGTCGTAGAAGAGTAACTGATGAGAACCAAGAAGACTTAATTGAAGCAGTAGAACCGGATGAAGGATGGAAAATTGAAAGGCATTTGATGGACGGAGACACAGTACTGTTCAACAGACAACCATCCTTACACAGAATGAGTATAATGGCACACGAAGTGAAAGTACTGCCATACAGAACATTCAGACTTAACCTGAACGTATGTGCTCCTTACAACGCAGACTTCGACGGAGACGAGATGAACCTCCACGTACCACAGACAGAAGAAGCACGTGCAGAAGCAGACGAACTAATGAAAGTCCAAGAACATGTAAAATCCCCAAAGATGGGAGGACCAATTGTAGGGATGCTTCAGGACTACGTTTCAGGACTATACCTTCTTACACAGGAAGACAAAGAAGTCGACAGAGAGAAGGCCTTCAACATCCTGGCAGAGTCTGGAGAACATTTCTCCGAGCTACCTGAAGGAGATAAAATTTCAGGCAGAGACCTAGTCAGCCTATTCATACCTGATGATATCTCATTAACAATCAATGAAGGAGAAGATAATGAAGTAGTAATTGAAGAAGGACAGTTAATCAAAGGAGTCCTTGATGAGGATGCTTTAGGAGACTACGGAGGAGAAATCATCCAGCAGCTATCCATTGAATACGGCAGCGATAAAGTCGCAGAGTTCTTAAACCGTGTCTCACGTGTAGGAGCAATCTTCCTAACCAAAAGAGGATTCTCAATAGGCCTTGAAGACCTTGAAGTGTCAGACGAAGTAACAGAAGAAATCCATGAAATCATTGAAGAATCAGTCGAGGACACCAAGAAACTTGTAAAAGAATACGAAGAAGGTAAAATGGAGTCCATAACAGGGAAAACTATAGAAGAGTCCCGAGAAATCAGGATTACCAAGAGACTAAACGAGGCCTTTACAGCGGTAGGGGACTTGATTTCAGATGAGTTCAGCGAAGAATCTTCAGCCTATGTCATGGCAGACTCGGGAGCAAGAGGATCTATGCAGAACGTTACAACTATGGCAGGAATGCTTGGACAGAACTCTGTCCGTTCTACCCGAATTGAGAGAGGATACAAAGAAAGAACACTTTCACATTTCAAGAAAGGAGAGATGAGTCCAAGAAGTAAAGGATTCGTATCCAGCAGTATTCTAGAAGGCTTAGATGCACAGGAGATGTTCTTCCATCAGATGGCACAGAGAAAGGCTCTTGCGGATAAGTCATTGAATACAAAGACATCTGGATACATGTATAGGCGTGTATCAAACTCCTTACAAGATCTAAAGGTTGAATACGATCAGACGGTACGTGATGCACAGGGTAAGATTGTGCAGTTCCGTGCAGGAGAAGATGGACTAGATCCACAAAAATCCGATAGAGGAAAAATTTCAACCAACATTTCAACCAATTAGAGGCGATAAAAAATGAAACAAAATTCAACGAATTTTTCGGTCATGCAGAAAACACAAGGTGTTTTCGAATGAGCGAACAACTTCACTGGAAAGACCGTGCAGAACAACTACCTGAAAAATACCAAGGCCTAAGCCTTGATGATGAAACCCATGAGATGCTGATGGAAAGATACCAGAAAATGCAGTATGAACCTGGTGAAGCCATAGGTATTGTGGCAGCGCAGTCCCTAGCGGAGCCTGCTACACAGTTAACGATGGAAACATATCACCAAGCTGGAGGAGCACAAGTAAGCTTGACAGCAGGCCTTCCACGTTTAATTGAGATTGTTGATGCTAGAAGGGAGCCTAAGACACCTGCGATGGATGTCTATTTGAAAGAAGAGTTTAACTCTAAGGAAGAAGCTAAAAAGCTGGCCAGAAAACTTAGAGAGGTAAAGTTCGATGATCTTGTAAGAAAAGATACACTTGATATCATGGGATTAAAGGTAGAGTATGAACTGAATAAAGATCTGCTTGAAGATTACGATATCGAGATGGATGACCTACCTTCCCGGATCAAGGATTCAGCCAGAAAAGCAAAAGTATCAGTTGAAGACAATACAGTAATACTTGAATCTTCTGAAGATGACTACGACCTGAGAGATCTCAAAGACTTGAAGAACAAGGTCGAAGACTCGAGAATTAAAGGCCTGAAAGGAATTGAGCAAGTAGTTATTAATGAAGAAGACGGGGACTGGCAACTTCAAACTGCAGGAACCGCATTAAGAAAGACCTTGAAGATTAAAGAAGTGGATCCAAATAGAACAATTTCTAACCACTTATTCGAAGTCCTAAGAGTTCTAGGAGTTGAAGCCTTGAGACAGAGGATCATTGTAGAAACTAATGAAACTCTTGGAGCACAAGGAATCAGCATTGACGACCGCCATATCATGCTTTTAGCAGATATGATGACACGCACAGGAGACTTGAAAGGTACAACTCGTTACGGTATAGTTGGTGACAAGGAGTCTATGCTTGCGCGCTCAGTATTCGAAGAGACCAAGAAGCATCTCCGTGAAGGTACTCTTGGAGGAGAAGTTGATGAAATTGAAGGCGTTGTTGAAAACCTAATAACGGGACAGCCTGTCCCAGTCGGTACTGGAGTAGTCGATTTAAAGCCTAACTTCAGTTCCGACTAACATTCCATATATAAAACCTAGGGAATAATTCTTGATTACAGATAAGGCACAGACACTTTCTACGTGATATAATGGTAACAGCGACTTACGACACCGAAATGATTAGAACACTTAACATGTTTGAATCCCTAACAGATGTAGAGGCAAGAGACTGCATAATCAAAGAAGATGAGGCCTACTTTATTGTTCCTGAAGGAAAAGCAGGAATGGCAATAGGAAAAGGAGGCCAAGTAGTCCAAAAAGTACAGAACCAGTTAGGAAAAACAGTCAAGATCTACGAGTACAATGACAACATCGGTGCTTTTATCAATAATATTGTCCCAGGAGATATTAGAGGAGTAGACATTGATGACACAGATGCAGGGAAAAAAGTATCAATCTCAGTACCTAACAGCAACAAGGGAAAAGTACTTGGAAGAGAAGGAGAAAGAATCCAGTCGATCAGAGAACTTTTAGCACGAACACATAACGTGGACGAAGTCAAAGTAGAATAGACAACTCAGATCAATCAACTCCATAGTTTTCTCAAGGAATTTTGTTAATTACTGATGCTTTATAATTTAAAGGCAGAACATTTCTGATAAGAGATTTCTAATTATAAAGTCTTAATTGGAATTGTTTTCTTATTGTTATAATCTTCTATTATTTTTGTACTGTTACCGGTATTGATTTGAGCAGTATTAACTAGGTTTTATTTTTAGTTAAGGCCCCGGTATAAAAAGTTTAGTTATCAGTATTTGGTATATGGGAATGTACAGCGCACGTAAGATGAAGAAGAAGCGACAGGAGTACCGCTGGAGCGACAAAGATTACAAGAGAAGAATGCTTAACTTAAGAGAAAAAGCAGACCCATTAGAAGGTAGTCCTCAAGGAAGAGGTATTGTTTTAGATAAAAGAATTATTGAAGCTAAGCAGCCGAACTCCGCACTTCGTAAATGTGTGCGTGTACAGTTATTGAAAAACGGTAAACAGTTGACAGCTTTTGTTCCAGGAGATGGAGCAATTGAGTACATTGACGAGCACGATGAGGTACTTATTGAAGGAATCGGAGGAGCAGACTCCGGACCAAAAGGAGATATCCCAACGGTAAGATACCAAGTAATCAAAGTTAACGGAATTTCCCTCGATGAATTAGTCAGAGGAAGACAGGAGAAGCCAACACGGTGATAAAATAAAATGAGTAACTCAGCCACAATCAACATTGAAGAAGACAGAATCCTGACTTTCGGAAAATACGATGCAGAAGAAGTACAAGTAGGAGACGACGGCCTAGTAAGATACATCAACTTGGAAAACATCATGGAGCCAAGAAGCAAAGGCCGCCACACAGACAAACAGTTCTACAAAGCTGAAGTCCCAATTGTTGAAAGACTTCTAAACAGAATGTATGTAGCCGGACACAGAGGAAATAAACACAAAATCACTTCTGGAATTAACACAGGCAACAAGGATAAACTGTGGAAAATAATTGAAGAAACATTTGATGAAATTGAGGAAGAAACAGGAGAGAACCCGATTCAAGTATTAGTTGACGCAATTGAAAACAGCGCCCCCGTTGAAGAAGTAGTAACATACCAGAGAGGAGGAGCAAGAGCAAGAAAAGCAGTAATTGTAAGCCCTCAAAGAAGAGTAGACCTGGCTTTAAGGCTGCTAGTACAGGGAGCATACGAAAACAGACTTGCGGACTCAAAGAACGCAGTCCAATCCTTGAAAGAAGAACTTGTAGGCGCTCACAACAATGACACTAATGTCAGAGCAGTAATGACAAAGCAGCGTAAAGAAAAGGAAGCTGAGGGCGCCCGTTAAAGGCCTTCACACATTTTAGACACACTTTTTACTTTTTCATTACATGTTATGTAAATTAACTTTCTAAATCTAAGTTGAATAATTTCCCGTCTTAGGCCTGAATATCTGAATTCATTTTTAAAGCTTGCAAATGGATTTCTATCTATAACTTGGTGAAATAAATAATATGTCAGACGAGCTTGACGCAATAAAAGCAGTGATTAACGATCCTGAACACATCAGGAACATCGCAATCGCAGCACACATCGACCACGGAAAAACAACACTAACAGACAATCTATTGGCACGTGCCGGTATGATATCCGAAAAACTTGCAGGAGACCAGCGCTTCATGGACTTCGACGACCAGGAAGCAGAAAGAGGAATCACAATTTATTCTGCTAACGTTTCAATGGTTCACGAACACAGTGGAGACGACTACCTGATTAATCTTATTGACACACCTGGGCACGTTGACTTCGGAGGAGACGTAACCCGTGCAATGAGAGCTGTCGATGGAGTAGTAGTACTTGTAGATGCTGTTGACGGAGTTATGCCTCAGACAGAGACTGTTATGAAACAAGCACTTAATGAAGGCGTCAAGCCAGTGCTGTTCATCAACAAAGTTGACCGTTTAATTGAAGAGATGCAGTTAACACCTAAAGAAATGCAGCAGAGATTCGTTGATATTATCAGAGAAGCTAACACGGCACTACGTAAGTATGCTGATGATGAAACAGCTGAGGCCTGGGAGATGAAAGTAGACAATGGAACAGTAGCATTCGGTTCTGCACTGAAGAATTGGGCTATCTCCGCACCTTACATGGAGAAAACCGGAATCACATTCGGAGACATAATCGACCGTGTAAACGATGGAGATCATGAAGGCCTAAGAGAAGATGCACCTATTGAAGAAGTAGTACTGGACATGGTTGTTGAGCACCTTGTTAACCCTCAAGAAGCCGCATCACGTAGAATTGGCAAAGTTTGGCCTGGAGATCCTGACTCAGACTTCGGTAAAAGTATGAGAGAACACGATCAGGATGGGCCTCTTGTGGGGGTTGTTACAAATGTTGAAGATGATGAACACGCAGGAACAATTGCAACCGCGAGACTGTTCTCCGGAACTGTAAGAGAAGGAGACGAACTATACGGAATTGGCTCACAGAAGACTGAAAGAGCACAACAAGTCGGTATCTACTCCGGGCCAAGAAAGCTTACAGTTGATGAAGTTCCTTGCGGTAACATCGCAGCATTAACCGGTCCAAACTTCTCAACAGGAGAAACATTTGTATTAGCTGGCGAAGACGAGATCGCACCATTCGAACAAATTGAGCACGTATTCGAACCTGTTGTCACAAAATCAATCGAGCCAAAGAGAACTTCAGACCTTCCAAAACTTATTGAAGCACTGCGTAAACGTGCTAAGGAAGACAACACAATCAAAATCGAAATTGACGAAGAAACAGGAGAAACACTGGTTTCAGGCCTAGGAGAACTTCACATCGAGGCAAAAGTTGAAAGATTCCTTGAAGAGAAAGGAATCGACATCAATGTTTCAGAGCCTATCGTCGTATTCCGTGAAGGAATCAGCGACTCTTCACCTGAAGTAACAGGTAAGTCACCAAACCGACACAACCAGTTAGTCATGAGTGTCGAGCCAATCGACGAAGAAGTTAGAAAATTCCTAAAGGAAGAATACAAAGAACTCAAGATGAAATCAAGTGATGAGACAGAAGTCAGAGACGCACTAGTAGAAGCAGGCATGGACCAAGACGAAGCAGACAATATTATGGAGGCCTACGAAGAAAATCTATTCATCAACTCTAGCCGAGGTATCAAGAACCTGAGAGAAATCCAGGAATACCTTGTCGATGCTTTCAAAGAGTTCTGTGATGAAGGCCCATTGGCAAATGAACCGGTAATCGGTTTCAAAGTTAAACTGCACGATGCAAAGCTGCACGAAGATGCAATCCACAGAGGCCCTGCACAGATGATCCCAGCTACAAAAGATGCAATGAAGAGAGGATTCCTACAAGCACAGCCTCAGCTTATCGAACCAAAACAAAAGCTGAGAATCGATACTCCTAGTGAAACTATGGGAGAAGCAATGACAGAAGTATCAAACAGAAGAGGAGACGTAATCAACATGGAAGAAGAAGGAGGAAGCAGTGTAATCTTCTGTAAACTCCCTGTAGAGGAGCTATTCGGATTTGAAGCAGCCTTGAAATCTGCGACAAACGGAAAAGGATTCTTCAGCTTAATCGACATCATCTTCGAACCACTAATGAGAGACTTACAAGAAGAGAAGATCCTAGACATTAGAGAAAGAAAAGGAATGAAACAGGAGATGCCAAGCCTCGAAGAATAAAAAAACAGTTGAGGCCTAAAAACTAAGGTATGAGAGACTACCTTAACATTTCACTTATCTTTTTCATTTTAATTCTAATATCCTATCTAAGTCTGACCCCAATTTCTAAACCGGATACTGGACTACCTGTAGCAGTTATAGGTCATCTTGGGATGTACTTTCTACTAGCTGGAGCACTACTTACATACTTCCACGATAAAAAACATAGTCATATCGATGCAGTTGTGATTTCAGGCCTGACAGGCCTAATGATAGAGCTAATCCAGTCTCAATTAGCTTACCGAACCTTTGATATAGTTGATATATTTGTCAACTTTGTAGGAGCAGGCCTAATAATGCTAGAATTAAAGGTCCCTATTGTTCATAAAATTGTTGAGTTAGAGGACAAATTCCTAGAAAAACTGCGTTAATATAATAGAAAAATTTTTCGCTGTAAGGGTATTCTTTTTTATTAACAGAATTCTGTTATCCTTTTTAAAGTTTTAAGAGTTTACTGTTTATTATAAGCTGTATAGGTGTATAATCAAAAATGGCAGATAAATCACACATTAACTTGGTATTTATAGGACACGTAGATCACGGTAAGTCCACTACAATCGGAAGATTGCTATGGGATACTAAAAACCTTCCAGAAGAAGAGATGCGTAAGCTAGAAGAAGCTGCAGAAGAAGCAGGTAAAGAATCTTTCAACTTCGCGTTCGCAATGGACAGTCTAGAAGAAGAAAGAGAAAGAGGAGTTACAATCGACCTAGCTCACCAGAAATTCGATACTGATGAGTACAACTTTACAATTATCGATGCTCCAGGACACCGCGACTTCATTAAGAACATGATTACAGGAGCTTCTCAGGCAGACGCAGGCGTTCTAGTTGTCGCAGCAGACGACGGAATTCAGCCTCAAACAAAAGAACACGCATACCTTGCAAAGACACTGGGAATCGACCAGTTAGCTGTAGCAGTCAACAAGATGGATCTTGTAGACTACGAAGAAGATGACTTCAACAGCATTAAGGACGAAGTCTCACAGCTAATCCAAGGTGTTGGATATGATCCAAGCGACATCCACTTTGTACCAATCTCAAGCTTCCACGGAGTAAACGTAGTGGAAACAGAAGGAGAAATGGACTGGTATGAAGGCCCAACACTAGCAGGAGCACTAGATGATTTCGAAGAACCTGAGAAGGCAATCGACCTACCGCTAAGAGTTCCAATCCAAGACGTATACTCAATCTCAGGAATTGGAGCAGTAACAGTCGGAAGAGTAGAAACAGGAGAAATCAACCCTGGAGACGACATCACATTCCAGCCAGCAGGAGTAGGTGGGGAAGTAAAGACCATCGAAATGCACCACGAAGAAGTGGACGCAGCAGAACCAGGAGACAACATCGGATGGAACACTAGAGGAGTAGGAACTGACGACGTCAAAAAAGGAGACGTTGCAGGACCAGCAGACAACCCTCCAATGGTCGCAGAGACCTTCAAAGCACAAGTAATCGTCTTGAACCATCCAAACGTCATCAGTGAAGGGTACACACCGGTATTCCACGTCAACACAGCGCAAGTAAGTTGTACCTTCGAAGAACTACACTCAACAATGAACCCACAGACAGGAGAAACATTGGATGAAGATCCAGACTACATCAAACAGGGTCAGGCAGCAAAGGTTACAATCAGACCTCAGCAGCCATTAGTCATTGAAGAGAACGATGAGATCCCGCAGATGGCAAGATTTGCTATCAGAGACATGGGACAGACAGTAGGAGCAGGACAAGCTCTAGAAGTCAACGAAAAATAAGTTGACTAATTAACATATCTTTTCTTATTCTCTTTTTCTATTCAAACTCAAAGGCCTGAAAAGTCTATACAACGATTAAAAAAAATTAAGTGATGTAAAATGAGGTGCTGCCTCCGATTAAAGGCCTTTATAAGAATTAAGTTCAGACCTATTTACTATGCAGAAAGCACGTGTAAAGCTTAGAAGTACCAGTCAAGAGAAAGTAGACAACTTGTCAGATGAAATAATGGAGATTGGAGACGAGTACAATGCAGAAGTTTCAGGTCCTGTACCACTTCCAACAAAGAACATGAAAGTTACTACCAGAAAAGCACCAGACGGAGAAGGAAGCAGCACGATTGAAAGATACGAAATGCATGTACACAAGAGACTGATTGATATCGAAGACAGCGAAAGAGCTCTAAGACAAGTTATGAGAGTACATGTACCAGAAGGCCTAGATATCGAAATCGAATTAATGGAATAAAATTTCAGGCCTTATTTCCCGTTCTAATTTAAAGTTTCCAAAATTGACTATTCTCAGAGAGATACCTTAAAGAAATATCATAATATTTCAAATGGATTTCCATTTATGCCGGAGTGACTGAGTGGCTAAAGGTGCCAGCCTGGAAAGCTGGTGGGCCATTGCGCGCCCTCCTGGGTTCAAATCCCAGCTCCGGCGTATTTTTACGAGAAAGTACGATTAATCTTCTAATTTCCTTGTTTATACCTAAACTCTGCTAATTCTCTTTTTCTGAGAGAAGGATTTCTCTCTTCAGAAGGAACTCTTCCCTTGAATGAAGGTTGAAATAACTTGCTATACCGTAGAGGCCTGCGATAACGGTAACCCCTAAGTATGTAGCAATATTTTGGAGAATTCTTAACTGTTCTAATCCAAGGGCTGCAGCTGCAGACGTTATAACTCCTGCGTAGAACAATGCTTTGAGCGTTATTTCAAATCTCTTGGTGTATCGGTAATGTTTGAACGCTTTTCTATAGTCCTTGTAGGCTTTGGTTTCTGGTTCTTTACCTAAGTGTTTTCTAAGATTATGGTCTGATCTACCTACTGGTGTAAACCATCTAAGCTTTCTTCTGAAATTTCGGCTTTTTTCTTTTATGGTTTCTACAGTATTCATATAATTTTCTTTTTTGAGGGAATATCTTAAAACATATAGAACAAATAATTCTGTGTATGGAGTTAGAAAATAATGATAAGTTAATTTTAGGCCTGTTATCGGTTTTGACTTTGGGATTAGTGGCTGTTTCTGGTCTTTATGTTTCTGCTGTTGATGATATTGAAGGCCTTCAAAGTGATTTAGAGAGTTTAGAGAATCAGGAGAGAGTTATTTATGTTAATGATACTGATAGAGGTTTTGAGTCAATCTATAACCAGGTAGGTGATTCTGTTGTTTTTATCCAGGATGGTGAGTCCCAAGGCTCGGGTTTTGTATACAGTGAAGATGGTTATATTATTACTAATGAACATGTTGTGAGCGGTAATGACGAGGTACAGGTTACTTTTACTGATGGTGAAACATTTACTGCTGAGGTCATGGGGTCAGATGTTTACACTGATTTGGCGGTTCTAAAAGTTGATAGAAATAGTTTAGATCCTTTGGAGTTTGGTGATACTGAGAATGTAAGTGTGGGACAGACAGCTATCGCTATCGGTAATCCTTTCGGTCTTGAAAGCAGTATGACTCAAGGTATAATCTCTCAGAAAGGCCGCAGCATAACAATTGAGGGAGGATTCTCAATTAGAAATGTGCTTCAGACAGATGCATCAATCAACCCCGGAAATAGTGGAGGCCCTTTACTGAACCGTGAAGGAGAGGTCGTAGGCGTAAACACTGCGATTGAGACAGATACTGGTACTTTTTCAGGTGTAGGATTTGCAATCCCTTCAAATACAGTGGAAAGAGTGGTTCCTAACATGATAGAACAGGGAGAGTATGAACACCCATGGATAGGTGTACAAGGAAGAGATGTTGACGCGAATATTGCAAACGAGATGAATCTAAATGAATCAAGAGGATTCTTAGTACTTGATGTAGTTGAAGACAGTCCTGCCGCTGAAGCAGGCCTGCAGCCAAGTACAGAAGAAGTAGAATTAGATGATAGGCCTGCCCTTGTTGGAGGCGATGTAATTATCGGTATAAGCAATACAGAGGTCAGAGGAATTGAAGATATACTTGAACATTTAGCTTTGAACACTGATGTGGGAGATACAGTAACAATAACTGTGATTAGAGATGGAGAAGTAGTTGAGACTAAGTTAACTTTAGAGTCTAGGCCTTAGAAAAATCCTTTTTTTTATTGAGGATTATATCTTAGGATGGCTGCTAGCCCTCCAAGATTTTGAAGTCTTTTACCTGCTTCATGGTCAGGATGTATCTTCATTACCTCTCCTCCGGTTTGTTCAGTTCGCTTTACCAGTTCTTGATTCTCTCTATACTTTTGCGGAGTGATTAATAGTTT